>JANYBQ010000668.1 GCA_025360705.1 Betaproteobacteria bacterium
TCCAGCAATACCAGTTGCCGAGGCTTCTCGTGCAAGATCTGGCGACACAGCTCACTGCCGATGCTGCCCCCTGCGCCGGTAACCAGCACCACATAGTCCGCGATATTGCGCGCCAGCACGGTCGGGTCCGGCGTCACCGCGTTACGCCCCAGCAGATCCTCTATATCCAGCTCTTTGAAGTCCTGCACCGTGACGCGGCCGCTGGCAAGATCGGACATGCCCGGCAGGCTGCGGATGTGGACCGGCACCGACCTCAAACTCGCAATAATTTCGTTGCGCCGTGCCCGCGACGCGCTGGGCAACGCCAGCAAAATGTCGGTAACCCCGCGGCGCTCCACCAATTCGGCTATATGCCGAGAGCGATGCACAATGACGCCGTTGATGCTGCGCCCGGCTTTGGCGACATCGTCATCGACAAAGCCGACCAGAACGAACTGGTGGGCGTTGGCAATTGCCGCCGCTGTCTGGACTCCGGCCGCGCCGGCACCATAAATCAGCAAGCGCCCTTCCGAAACAACCCGGTTGCTGCCGACCCCAGCCAGCCAGAACCTGGCCAAAGCCCGGCTGCCACCCACCAACAATAAAAAGATTATGGGCTGCAGCACGCCTATCGTCCGCGGAACACCCTGCCAACGTTGCCACAACAGGATGGCGAATAACGCCGCTCCGGATAACACCACAGCCTGGGTAATAGTCATCAACGCGGCCAGACCGGTATAGCGGAAGATCGCTCGATACAGGCCAAAGCGGACAAATACCGGCAGTGCCAGCATCGGCGCCAACAGATAAACGTACCACTGAGCCCCCGCTGGCCAATGCGGCGTGTCCAGTCGCAAGGTAAAAGCCACCCAGGTCGCGAGCAGTGCCAATGCCACGTCCATCAGGATTACGGTCAGCTGCTTGCCCAACCGGGGCCAGGCCATCACGCGTTCATTCATCGCTTGACCTCTTGTGAGCCGCCGCGCTTACGGCGAGCAACCATAACAAGGTCATGCCAAGAGCGGCGTCCCTGAAAGGGGCATTCACCAGCGCCGTGGCGAATACCGAAACTCCCATTACCACCGTAATTCCCCCTTCCGCCGAACGCCGTTGCCAACCGGTATGTATAAAACTCGCCAACAGCCATATCAGAATCACCATGCCAATAACACCGGTTTCCATCCCGGTGAGCAGGAAGTCATTGTGCGGGTTGTTGATTTCCGAAAAGCGGTGCCGAGCCTCCGGTGGTAAGTGTTCCTCCAACGCCAACCACACGGACCGCCAGTGAGGCAACCAGCTACCCAAGCCAGTACCGAACACGGGATGTTCTGCCATGCCTTGAACGGCTTCCCGATACATGCGCCAGCGAACGCCGACACTGGTCGCGTAATTCGACTCCAGCTCTGCCGCCTCCAGGTTGCTGGCCATGTCAACAAACCGATTCTGCGTGGTTGGAGAAAATTGCCACATCGCTGCGGCTAGAACGACCACGGCCAGCAGCCCACCCAAAGTGGCGCGTAGTGACCTGAATCGGCACACTACCGCGGTCATCAATAAGACCGCAAGCAGCAATTGGGAGTTGCGGGAAACCGCATGCAAGGCGACGGTTGCGCCGAGCGCAAAAGCTGCCGCCAAAAACAACCAGGTGTCACCGCGAACCGCACACTTGCGGATCCCGAGATAAAAGTAGATGCCACTGGCAGTCGCCATAGTGATCATGTTTCCGCTGCTGAAATTATTGCGCGACGACAACAGGCCATTCCAGATCGCCCAGTCCGGCATTCCCCATACATGGTGCGCGGCGACGAGGAATGCCGCGAACAAGGCGCTGACCAGGAAACCGACAAGCGCCGCACGTGCTTCGCCTGGCGTCAACATCAGCCCGAGGAACAACACCAACCCAACCCGGAAAGTGTGAAAAAGTCGCGTAGCCGTATCCGGGTACCAATTACCGGCCACAACCGCCAGCAGAACCCAACCCAGCATCAAGATGATGGGCAGGGCAACCGAGTGGCGGCGCAACCCGCGTACCCGCGCCATCAGCTCCGGTGTGAACGCTAGCGCAACCAGCATCAGCAGCAGATTGAGGTACATCACCCCGATCGGGAAGAACGCACATAGTCCCCAACTGAACGCAACGAAGACTACAAACTTTCCGCCAGGGGGGACTGGGCTTGCGCTGGCAATATTTCGATTCGACGTGGCCAACTCAACTCTTGATGACAAAGTCTTCCTTCTTTTTTCCCTCGGCCACCAAACCCGCAAGCCATCGTGGCGTCAAGCCGCGGCCGCTCCAGGTTTCACCGTTGGGGCCGTGATATTTAGCAGCCACGGTTGTGGCCGGTGCCTTCTTGACCTTGACGCCAGCGCGCAGAGGTTTAGCGGCTGCTTTGGACTTTTTGCTGCGGGCACTGGCAGACTGCAAATCCTTGGCTGTGATATCGAATGCCTGCATCTTGGCAACAATTTCCAGCACCGTCTTGTCAAACTCCTTGGCCTTAATGTCATCGGCCTGTTTTTGCAGCTTCTCTATTTGACTTTGAATCTCTATTAAATTTCCCATGCTCAATACCTTTACTTTTATATTGA
>JANYBQ010000681.1 GCA_025360705.1 Betaproteobacteria bacterium
GCCGCGCCGTCGCTTCATCGAAACGCCAGTGGCAATCGACCATCAGGCGGGCTTGTGGCCCCACCGCAGCACGCACCGCGCTAATGCGTTCCAGGCCGCGTTGCATCGCCTGGACTCCTTGGCCCTGTGCGCACAACCTGGCGTTGACCTCATCGAACGGCGCTATCTTGAAGGCGATGAAGCCGGCCGCCATGGCCACGCGGGCGCTGGCGGCGAAACCTTCCGGCGTGCGTAATACGGTGCGCCGGTTGATGTTGGCGTACACGGGAATCTGTTCGCGCTTCGCACCCAGCACCCACGCCAGCGGTTGTTGTCGGCCTTGGGCGTGCAGGTCCCACAACGCCTGGTCGATGCCACACACGATGGCCGCGTGCGGCAGATCGGCCGGGGCCTGCGCTGCCGCGAAATCGCCGGGCCGATCCGGCGACTCGGACAGGGCCAGCGGTGCCAGGGTTTGCGCCGCGGCCAGAAGCGCCTCTTCCCGGCCGGTGAGCGTGGCCTCACCATGGCCGATGCGGCCATCGTGCGTGCGTAGCTGCACAAAAGTCCAGCAGGTCTTGTGCGTGATTCGCACCATGTGCAGCGTCAGGCTGCGAAGCTTGGCCGGAGTCATGCGCGCTTGCGTTTGCCGATGGTGTTGCTGGCGGCCTGCGCTTCAATGCGCGCCAGCAGCTCCAGTTTGGCCTTGGTAGCGTGCGCGCCCATCAGCAGCGCGGCGGCTTCCTGGTCGTGCGTGGCAAGAGCGTTGATCAAATGCCCATGGTCGTTGGCGACCCCCGCGAAACGGGCTGGCCCGTACCCGTAGTTGCGCCACAGTGCGGCCAGCAGCATCCAGTGCTTGTCGATGATGGGCAGGGCGTCGACATTGTTGGCGCAGCGATTGATGGCCCGGTGAAAACGATGGTTCTCAGCCACCACGCCGGCGTGGTCGCCCTTGGCCACGTGTTGCTCAAGGGCCTCTTCAATGGCGCGTATCTCGGCGATGTCGCGCGGTGTGCAGCGTGATGCCGCGCGGCGCACCATCATGACTTCGAGCGCGGTGCGGATCTCGAACAGGTTCTCCACGAAACCCGCGTCGATGGTGCGCACGCGCGCGCCACGGTTGGGTTCGATCACCACCAGGCCTTCGCCCTGCAACTCGCGCAAGGCCTCGCGCACCGGCATGTGGCTTACGCCATAACGCGTTGCCAGTGCATCGATGGTGATACGTTCCCCGAATTGCAGCGCGCCGCCGATGATGTCGTCGCGTATCCGCAAACCAATGTCGAGCTTGTTATTTGTCATCCACTTGATCGCTATTTTGATCAAATGTATGGCCTAACATGTTCTACATCAAGAAATTTGCGCTAAATTTGATCAAAATAAAAATCGATCCGGCGCGCTGATGTCGCTTGCGGAGGGGGCGGGGTGTCTGCAGTACGGGCCCGAGCGCTCGCCATGAGCTTATCCAACGAACACGCGCGCCTTGCGCGGTGTCAGCACCACGGTTTCGCCCTCTAGAAGGCCGAGTTCGCGGAACTCCTTCGCTGTCATCTGCGCTTCGATGATGTCGTTGTCGCCCGGCTCCGTGGCTTCGACGCGGGTCAGTTCCAGCCGGGCAATCGGGCCGACCACGATGGCGCGCGCGAGCTTGGCCGTGATGCCCACTGCTCCGGGCGTGTAGCGCTGCACTTCCAGGTCGTGCGGGCGGACATAGGCAAAGGCCTTGGCGTCCTGCGCCGCGTGGTGTTCGGGCGAGTCGAGCCGGATGCCGTGATGGTCGGCACCGATCTGCACTTCGCCTTCGTGCGCGCGGCCGTGGAACAGGTTTACATCACCCAGAAAGCCGTAGACGAAGGGGCTGGCCGGGTGGTCCCACACGTCCTGCGGTGAACCGATCTGCTCGACCCGGCCGGCATTCATCAGCACCACGCGGTCGGCGACTTCCAGCGCTTCTTCCTGGTCGTGCGTGACGAAGATGCTGGTCACGTGCAGGTCGTCGTGCAGGCGGCGCAACCAGCGGCGCAGTTCCTTGCGCACCTTGGCGTCCAGCGCGCCAAAGGGTTCGTCGAGCAGCAGCACCTTGGGCTCCACGGCACGAGCCCGCGCCAGCGCAATACGTTGGCGTTGCCCACCCGATAGCTGCGACGGGTAACGATCGGCCAGCCAGTCGAGTTGCACCAGATCCAGCAGGTCGTGCACCTTTTGCTTGATCTGCGTGTCGCTGGGCCGTACGCCGCGCGGCTTGACACGCAGGCCAAAGGCCACGTTCTCGAACACCGTCATGTGACGGAACAGCGCGTAGTGCTGGAACACGAAGCCCACCTGGCGCTCGCGCACGTGAACCTCGGTGGTGTCCTCGCGACTGAACGATATGCTGCCCGCGTCGGCCGTTTCCAGCCCGGCAATGATGCGCAGCAGCGTGGTTTTGCCGCAGCCTGAAGGGCCCAGCAGCGCGACCAGCTCGCCGGATTCAATGTCCAGGCTGACATCATCCAACGCCTTGAAGTTGC
>JANYBQ010000108.1 GCA_025360705.1 Betaproteobacteria bacterium
GCTTGGCGGGTCTTGTTGTAGACCAGCTTCAGTTCGGCAATCACACTGCCCGCGTTGTCGGTGGCGGACTTCATGGCCACCATACGCGCGGATTGCTCGGAAGCCATGTTCTCGGCGACGGCCTGGTACACCAGCGCCTCCACGTAACGCAGCAATAAATCGTCAATCACGACTTGCGCGTCAGGCTCGTAAATGTAGTCCCAGGCTTGCTGCGTACCACTGGCCTTGGCCTCCGCCTGCATCTTGGCGGCGGACAAAGGCAACAGTTGCTCCAGCACCGGCTCCTGCTTCATCGTGTTGATAAAACGCGTATAGCCCAGGTAGACGGCGTTGACCTGGCCTTTGGAGTAAGCGTCCAGCAAAACCTTGACCGGGCCAATCAATTTGTCCAGATGGGGTGTGTCGCCCAATTGGGTTGCATGTGCCACCACTTTGGCGCCGACCCGGTTCAGGAATCCAAGGCCTTTGTTGCCGATGGCAACCGCCTGCGTGGACGTACCGGCCGCCTGCAGCTCACGCAACTTGGCGGTCACGATACGCAGCACGTTGGTATTCATGCCGCCGCACAAGCCCTTGTCCGTGGTCACCACGATGACCCCGGAGGCCTTGGCGTTATTACCGCGCATGAACGGATGCACATACTCGGGATTCGACTTGCCGAGATTGGCCGCGATATTACGAATTTTCTCGCTGTAGGGACGCGCCGCGCGCATACGCTCCTGCGCCTTGCGCATCTTGGAAGCGGCAACCATTTCCATGGCTTTGGTGATCTTCTTGGTGTTCTCCACCGATTTGATCTTGCCGCGTATTTCCTTACCTGCTGCCATAAAGAATTCCTTCGCGTATCAGGTCGGATTTCAGGCGAACGTTTTCTTGAACGCGCCGACCGCAGCAGCAAGTTCGCTTTCGGCGTCCTGGCACAGCTTCTTGAAGGCCTGTTTGGCTTCGTCATCCTTCGCCGGATCGGCCTTCTTGACGTCCCATTTTGCGCCGTTCTTCTCGATCGTCTGCAGCATCGCGGCGTGTTTGTCCTTGAGGTAGGCGTGCAGGCCGTGCTCGAATGGCAGGATTTTCTTGATTTCGATGTCGTCCATGAAGCCCTTGTTCACGGCGAACAAGGTCGCACCCATCAGGCTGGTGGGCAGCGGGCTGTACTGGTCCTGCTTGAGCAGTTCGGTCACGCGCGCGCCGCGGTCAAGCTGCTTGCGTGTGGCTTCGTCCAGGTCGGAGGCAAACTGCGCGAATGCCGCCAGCTCCCGGTACTGCGCCAAGTCGGTACGGATGCCACCGGACAGGTTCTTGATCCAATTGGTTTGCGCTGCACCACCGACACGAGACACCGAAATGCCGGCGTTGATCGCCGGACGGATACCCGCGTTGAACAACGAGGTTTCCAGGAAGATCTGGCCGTCGGTGATCGAGATCACGTTGGTAGGCACAAACGCCGACACGTCGCCGGCTTGCGTTTCGATAATGGGCAAAGCGGTTAGCGAGCCGGTCTTGCCTTTGACCTCCCCATTGGTGAAGTCTTCCACGTACTTCACATTCACGCGCGCGGCGCGTTCGAGCAAACGGCTATGCAGATAAAACACGTCGCCGGGATAGGCTTCGCGGCCAGGCGGACGGCGCAACAGCAATGACACCTGGCGGTAGGCAACTGCCTGCTTGGACAAGTCGTCGTACACAATCAACGCGTCCTGGCCGCGATCACGGAAGTACTCACCCATGGTGCAACCAGAGTAGGGGCTGACATACTGCATTGCCGCTGACTCGGATGCGGTGGCCGCGACCACAATCGTGAACTCCATCGCACCGGCCTGCTCCAGCGCGCGTACCACGTTCTTGACGGACGAGGCCTTCTGGCCGATCGCCACATAGACGCAGGCCACGCCCTGGCCTTTCTGGTTAATGATGGCGTCGATCGCAACCGCGGTCTTGCCGGTCTGGCGGTCACCGATGATCAATTCGCGCTGGCCGCGCCCGATCGGCACCATCGAGTCGATCGACTTCAAACCGGTCTGCATCGGCTGGCTGACCGACTGACGCGCGATAACGCCAGGAGCAACCTTTTCGATAACGTCGGTCATCTTGGCGTTGATCGGCCCCTTGCCGTCGATTGGCTGGCCCAGCGCATTGACGACACGCCCCAGCAATTCGGGACCTACCGGCACTTCCAGAATACGGCCCGTGCACTTGACGGTGTCGCCCTCGGAGATGTGTTCGTATTCGCCCAGAATCACGGAGCCCACCGAGTCGCGCTCAAGATTGAGCGCCAGACCATAGGTAGGCAGACCGTCGCTGCCAGCGGGGAACTCCAGCATTTCGCCCTGCATCACATCGGACAAACCGTGGATGCGGCAAATGCCGTCCGACACCGACACCACCGTGCCCTGGTTGCGAATGTTCGCACCGGCCGCAAGGCCTTCGATGCGGCTCTTGATCAACTCGGAAATTTCCGCGGGATTGAGTTGCATGGCTCTTTCCTTCTTTCTTTTTAATGGGGCTGTCTTACCGGAGCACCAAGCTCAGGCTGTCAGCGCGATTTTCATTTGTTCCAGGCGGGCTTTAACCGAGGTGTCCAGCACCTCATCGCCCACCACTACCCGAACGCCACCGATCAGTTCCGGCTCCAACGCCACTGATAAGTTGAGCTTGCGGCCGAATCGTTTCTCCAGCACGGTAGCCAGATCGGCCAGCGCGGCGCCTTCAATCGGAAATGCGCTGTATACCACCGCATCCGATGAGCCGCCGCGCACATTTTTCAATGCGCGAAATTGGCTGGCTATCTCGGGCAAAACGTTAAGCCGCCCATTCTCGATCAGCATGCGCAGAAAATTCCGGGCCGCATCCGGGAGGGCCGTCTGGGCTACTCCAGAAATCAGGTCGAAGGACTGGTCGATCGTTGTCTTGGGGCTATCGGCAAACTGCTGCAGTTGCGCGCTTCCGGCAATCGCCGCCAATTCGTCGACCCATGCGGAGATACCGCTCAGGTCCGCGGCCGGATTGACCGCAACGGCCTTGAACAAGGCCTCAGCGTAAGGGCGGGCAATGGTTGCAAGTTCAGCCATGGCGTCCTCTTACAGCTCGGTCTTCAAACGGGCCAGCAGATCGGCATGTACGCCTGCATTGACTTCCTTGCGCAAGATCTGCTCCGCGCCTTTAACCGCCAATGCAGCCACCTGTTCGCGCAAGCTCGCGCGCGCCTTGACCACCTGTTGATCGGCTTCCGCCTTGGCCGAGGCAATGATCTTGTTTCCTTCTTCAACTGCACGCGCTTTGGCTTCTTCAACAATGGCCAGGGCACGCCGTTCCGCGTCACCAAGACGCTTGGCGGTCTCAACACGCGTGAGGGCCAGCTCTTTTTCGATGCGATCATTGGCCGAGGCCAGGTCGGCCCTGGCTTTGTCCGCAGCGGCCAGACCGTCCGCGATCTTCCGGCTACGCTCGTCGATGGCGCCGATAAGCGGCGGCCACACGAACTTCATCGTGAACCAGATCAGCGCACCGAAGGCGATCATCTGGACCAACAAGGTCGCATTGATGTTCATGAAAGGCTCCTGGGCAAGGGATCGACCCGCTTACTTGATGAGCGCGATGAAGGGGTTCGCGAACAGCATGTACAACGCAATACCGACGCCGATCATGGTCACTGCGTCGAGCAGGCCGGCCACGATGAACATTTTTACCTGCAACTGGGGAATCATCTCCGGCTGACGCGCCGCACCTTCGAGGAACCGGCCACCCAGGATACCGAAGCCGATTGCGGTACCGAGTGCGCCAGCCCCGATCAGGATAGCGACTGCGATTTGAAGATCGCCCAAGAGTAGTGCGAGTGCGTTTTGCATTGATGTGCTCCTATGAAAAAAAGAAAAAAGTGAGAAAGCGTGAGGGGAAAACTTAGTGGGACTCGGCCGCCATGCTCATATACACAATGGTCAGCATCATGAAAACGAACGCTTGAAGGGTGACGATCAGAATGTGAAAGATGGCCCAGCCCAGATTGAGTACGCCTCCGGCGATGCCGGCCACCGCCCCGCCTGAAGCCATCACGGCCAGCAAGATGAAGACCATCTCACCGGCATACATGTTGCCGAACAACCGCAGCGCGAGCGACACCGGTTTCGCCAGGTCCTCAATCACCCGGAAAATTACGTTGACTGGGAACAGCCATTTTCCAAACGGAGCAGTAAAAACCTCGCGCCCAAAGCCGCGCAACCCCTTGTTCTTGAAGTTCATGAAAATCATGATCAGAAACACCGTAACGGACATGGCGAAGGTCTGGTTCGGGTCGGCGGTCGGCACCGCTCTGAAATGCTCCAGACCGATTGCCTCCGTGAAGCGCGGCACGAGGTCAACGGGTAGAAAGTCCATTGCGTTCATGACCCATACCCATAGAAAAATCGTCAAGGCAAGCGGCGTCACGAAGCCACGTTTGCCGTGGTACGAGTCCTTGACCTGGTCGTCCACAAAACCAACCATCATTTCCACAAAACCCTGGAACCGCCCCGGCACACCGGCGCTAACGCGGCTTGCTGCCCAGGCAAAGAAGCCCAAGGTGACGATTCCGACTAACCAGGACACGACAATGGTGTCCAGATGCAGGGTCCAGAAACCATGGCCGACCTGCCAGTTCGTCAAATGGTGGGAAATGTATTCGCTGGACGTGGGGGCGGCGGAATGTTCCATGGAATTTACCAGTTCAACTCAATACTCTGTCAATCTCAATTACAGCCATGTTCACGGCAACCTGCCCACCGCGCCATTACCGCTCAAGTAAAAGCGCCAGCCAATAGGCAAGATGAGCCGCTCCGAAACCCAGAAATACCCACAAGGCCTGCACCTGCCTGTCAAACAGAAAGATGCCACCAAACACACACACTGTGCTCAACCACTTGAGCGCCTGCGCGGAAACTTGCGTATACAAAGCAGCCTGAGGAGTCCCGGACCGGGACATGCTCATTCGCAGTGCACTCAAGGCAGACGGCAAAAAAACCGCCAAGCCCCCCAACGCAACCGATCGGCCGACCGGCCACCCCTTGAGCAACCCAGCCAGCACGGCGAATACCAAGGTGCAGGCAACCTGGGACAATACCAGTCGTCCCAACGCCAATTTGAGCCTGGCACGACCTGATTCAAATACCAAACCCATCTTGCACCGTGTGGTTGCCAGTACTACAGTCGCCTGCTGTACCTAGCAAAGCTCACGATTATAGCCAAGATTTTTCACGCGCTAAGTAGAAACCCAGTGGCGAAACCGCACCAACGCCGGCATTGGATCGCGTTGCTTGAGCCGCGATAATCCGACATGACCTCCCTTCCCTCGACCCCTTGTTATCTCAACGGTGAGTTCACGCCCTTGTGCGACGCCAAGATTAGCGTCATGGACCGGGGCTTCATTTTCGGCGACGGCATTTACGAGATCGTGCCGGTATACGCGGGAAGCCCATTTCGTTTTGCGCAGCACATGGCGCGGCTCGAACGCAGCCTGGCGGAAATGCGCATCGCCAACCCCTGCACGCGTGAGCAATGGCACAGCCTCTCTCTGCAACTGGTGGCGCACGGCGCCGAGGCCGCGGGTGTCGTCCCTCAGGAAATCGACCAAATCGTGTACATCCAGATAACCCGCGGCGTAGCCATGCGCGACCACGTGATGCCCGCCGATATAACACCCACCGTGTTTGCCATGGCCAACGCCATGCGTTCACCGACGGCGGAGCAAAGGGCCGCCGGCGTGGCGTGTGTCACCGCAAACGATTTTCGATGGGAGAAGGCGCACATAAAGAGCACCAGTCTGATGGGCGCGGTGTTTGCGCGGCAAATCAGTTTCGATGCCGGAGCGGCGGAGACCGTGATGTTCCGCGACGGATTCCTGAGCGAGGCCGCGGCCAGCAATGTGTGGGTCGTGAAAGATGGAAAACTTATGGGCGCACCCAAGGACAACCTGGTTTTGGAAGGCATCCGTTATGGCTTGATAGAGGATATCTGCCGCAAACTGGGCGTCGCATTCGAATTGCGTCGCATCAGCCGGGAAGAGGTTTTTGACGCCGATGAATTGTTATTGTCCAGCGCCACCAAGGAAGTTTTGGCCATTACCAGGCTTGACGGTCAGGCTATCGGCAGCTTCTCGCATCGCGGCCGGCCCGGGCCGGTCTGCGCGCGGTTGCATGCGGCTTATCAGGATGCCAAGCTGGCATCGGTTGCATGAGCCGCGTTTTTACTTTGCACCTTGCTCTTGCCCTCGCCTGACTTTTCACGCGCCAATGACCGCCCCCACTGAGTCGTTAATCGTTTACCCATCGCAGTTTCCGATCAAGGTCATGGGAACCCACGCCGATGGTTTTGTACATGCCGTGAGTGAGATCGCGCGCC
>JANYBQ010000111.1 GCA_025360705.1 Betaproteobacteria bacterium
CCAACGCGACAGAACCAGCGGGTGAGCGGCGCGCGCCGAGTCGATAAATGCTTAACGCATCTGCGGCTGACCGGTTTACACGGAAGCGATCGGCACCCCCCCTGTAACTCGATCAACGATGAATTGATTGCGAGCCAGCGACAATGCCCGACTGGCTGGAAGCGGGCATGGGTACAGATACGCAGCACCAAGCGCAAATCGCTCGCCGGCATGCGTTGCAATGCCGTCACCGTTCAAGAAGGGGCTTGTCAATGGCTACGAAAAATTCGCTGAGCGCTTTGCAGGTGATGCAGGACGCACCGGTTATCCCGGTCATCGTGCTGCACGACATCGCCCATGCCGTGCCGCTGGCGCGCGCCCTGCTGGCCGGCGGCATCCGTATGCTGGAGGTCACGCTGCGCACGCCGCAGGCGCTGCCCTGCATGGAAGCCATCGCGCGGCATGTGCCCGAGGCGGTGCTCGGGGCAGGAACGGTACGCAGCGCGGCCGATGCCCAGGCAGCAGCCATGGCTGGCGCGCGCTTCGCGGTCTCCCCCGGCTATACCCACTCCATCGGGCAAGCCTGCCATGACCTCGAGCTGCCTTTGCTGCCCGGCGTGGCGACCGGCAGCGAAATCCTGATGTGCCAGCAGGATGGCCTGACCGAACTCAAGTTTTTCCCAGCCCTGCAGGCCGGCGGCCCGGCCATGCTCAAGGCCTGGAGCGGGCCGTTTGGCGAGGTGCGTTTCTGCCCCACTGGCGGTGTGACCTTACAAAACGCGGCTGAGTGGCTGGCCCTGCCCAATGTGGTTTGTGTTGGAGGGTCGTGGCTGGTGCCCGCGGATGCGCTGGCCTGTGGCGACTGGGCGCGCATCACGCGGTTGGCACGGGAGACGCATGCCTTGCGAAGTGCCGGCAAGTAGCCAGATCGCACCCCGCCTTTAGCCGTATTTCCAGAATGAATAGGCAGTCAGCGTGATGGCCCAGACCAGCACGGCGTTGCGCACCGCGCGCTCGGGGATGCGTTTGACAAAGCGCACCGTGCTGTAGCCGCCGAGCATGGCTCCGGCAAACAGCGGTAATGCATACGACCACACCACATGGCCCGAGGGCAGGAAAATGATGATGCCGGCGGCGCTGAGCGCCACCGTCATCAAATTCTTTTGCGCATTGGCGTGGTGGATCGACTGCTTGCCGGAGATGGTCAGCGCTGCCAGCAACACGATGCCCATGCCGGCGCCGAAATAACCACCGTAAACCAGCAGCACGAACTCGAACGCCAGCAACCAGCGGCGCGAAGGCCTGTGGGCTGGATCGCGCAGCGCATTGAACCGCTTCTTGAGCCACTCGCCCAGTGCAAAGAACACGGTGGCTGTCAGGATCAGCCAGGGCACGGCTTTCTCGAAGCGGGCTTCGCCGGTCCACAGCAGCAGCAGTCCGCCCAGGGCGCCACCGACAAACGACACCCACAGGTGCGCGCGCATCTCATTGCGCATCTCGGCCAGTTCGGCCCGGTAGGCGGCCAGCGCCATGAAGTTGCCGGGCGTGAGCGCGATCCAGTTGGTGATGTTGGCGGCCAGCGGCGGCAGGCCGGCGGCAATCAGAATCGGGAAGGTCAGAAAACTTGCGCCGCCCGCCACGGCGGTGACTCCGCCGGCGACCACGCCACCCGCGAACAGGACCACCAGCGTCATTAGGTCCATGCGGCCGTGGAGAACCTGGAGGCTCTGAATTTCAAACAAACACGCACAGCCGCAAGGCATCGTAGATGGCGGCGTGGACGTTGCGTGACTGCACTGCGTCTCCGATGCGCAGCAGGCGGTAAAGCCCCTGGGGGTTGCGTGTGATGGCTTGCGGCGCTCCGGCAACCAGCGCCTTGTAATCCACTTCGCCGCGATTGATGGACGCATCTTTCAACGCGAAGTACAACTCTTCCAGTGGCAGGGTGCCGTGCTCCACTACCACCTGGTCCACCAGGCGCGTTTCGCGTAAATCGCCGTAGTCGCTGCCGACGACCGCGGCCAGTTGTCCGGCCTCGCGCCGCGCCGCGACGAGGCGCCGGTTGATGGTAATCGTCACGCCATATTTTTGAAAGATCTGTGCGTAAGCCACATGGTTCAGGCCACCGATCTCGGGTGCAAAAAAGCGTTCCGGCGAAACGATCTCCAACCGGCTGCCCGCGCGCGCGATCAGCTCTGCCGCCTGCATGCCAGGGTGGCCGCCGTTGTCGTCGAACAGCAGCACGTTCGCGGCCGGTTTGACATCGCCGGAAGTGATGTCCCAGCTCGACACCACGAGATCATTGCCGCTTTCCAGAACACTGGTATTGGGCAAGCCGCCGGTGGCGATGATGACGACATCCGGGTTCTGGGCCAGCACGTCCGCGCTTTCAGCCAACACATTGCAGCGAATGTCCACGCCCAACGCGTTGCAGCGTGCGACGCGCCAGTCCACGATACCTATCAGTTCGGCCCGGCGTGGTGAACGCGCGGCCAGCCGCAGCTGGCCGCCGGGTGCATCGGCGGCTTCGAACAGCACCACTGTATGGCCGCGTTCGGCGCACACGCGCGCGGCTTCCAGTCCGGCTGGCCCCGCGCCGACTATCACCACGCGCAGCTTGCGTCCGGTGGTGGGCGTGATGGTCTGCGGCAACTGTCCTTCGCGCCCGGTCGCCGCGTTGTGGATACACAGCGCTTCGCCGCCTTCGTAGATACGGTCCAGGCAATAGGTGGCGCCGACGCAGGGCCGAATCTCTTCTTCGCGCCCCTGCATGATCTTTAGCACGATGTGCGGGTCGGCGATGTGCGCGCGTGTCATGCCGACCATGTCGAGTTTGCCCTCGGCAATGGCATGGCGCGCGGTGGCTACGTCGTTGATACGTGCGGCATGGAATATCGGGAAGCCGGTGGCCGCGCGCACCTCGCCGGCAAAGTCCAGATGCGGCGATGCCGGCGTGCCATGAATCGGGATCACCTTGGACAGGGCCGCGTCGGTATCGATATGGCCGCGGATCAGGTTCAGGAAGTCGACCTGCCCGCCGCTGGCCAGGCGTTTGGCAATTTCCAGGCCTTCGGCGCGGCTCAAGCCCTTGTCCCAGTCCTCGTCGGCAACCATGCGTATGCCGACGATAAAGTCCTTGCCGCATGCGGCGCGGATCGCGTCCAGCACCCGGTAGGTAAACCGCATGCGGTTGTCCAGCGACCCGCCCCATGCGTCTTCACGCCGGTTGGTGGCGGGCGACCAGAAGCCGTCCATCAGGTGGCCATAGGCTTCAAGCTCGATGCCATCAACCCCAGCTGCCTGCATGCGCTGTGCGGCCGTGGCGTAGTCGGCCACGATGCGGTCTATGTCCCAGTCTTCCGCCGTCTTGGGGAAAGTGCGATGCGCCGGTTCCCGCAAAGGCGAGGGCGCCAACACCGGCAGCCAGTCGGCCTTGTTCCAGTTGGTGCGCCGGCCCAGATGCGAGATCTGGATCATCACGGCTGCGCCATGCTCGTGGCAGTCATCCGTCAGGCGTTTAAGCCAGGGCACGATCTCGTCGCGGTAGGCATGCAGGTTACCAAATGCGGCCGGTGAATCGGGCGACACGATAGCCGAGCCGGCAGTCATGGTCAGCGCCACGCCGCCCTTGGCGCGCTCCAAATGGTACAGCCGGTAGCGGTCTTTGGGCAGCCCGTCTTCGGAATAAGCCGGCTCGTGCGCCGTGGTCATCACGCGATTCTTCAGCTGCAGATGTTTGAGCTGGTAGGGCTGCAGCAGCGGGTCGTTGTCGCGGCTCATAACGCCTTAAGGTTTGGCAAGGGATTAATCATGGAGCAACCACTGGCGGCATCAATACCATTGATCGGTCATGGAGGTCTTCTTGCGCTGGATGAAGTCCCGGATGGATTCATCGACAGCTTGGTCGATGGGCGGTGCCACGTACTCCGCCAAAGCGGACTTCCAGCGTGTGTTGGCGCGCATTGCGGCGTCGGTTTTGCCGGACTCGGACCAAGTCTCAAACGGACGGTCGTCCGAGATATGCGAATCGAAAAACGCCGTGGTGTAGTTGGCCATGGTGTGGGCGCAGCCCAGGAAGTGGCTGCCGGGGCCGACCTCCTTGAAGGCGTCGATGGCCAGCGTGTTGTCGTCCACCACCACCCCGGCCAGGTAGCTGTGCAGGGCGCCGCAGAAGTCCGCGTCCATCATGAATTTTTCGTAGCTCATGGACAGCAGACCATCGAGGAAACCGGCCGAGTGCAGGATGAAGTTGGCGCCGCAATGCACGGCCGACAACATCGACATCACGCTTTCCTGCATGGCCTGCCCGTCGGGCACTTTGGAGGTGGTGAACGACCCGGCGCAACGCAGTGGCAGATTGAGACGGCGCGCGAGTTGCCCCACCACCATGGAACCAATGGCAGGCTCGGGCGTGCCAAAGGTGGGGGAGCCGGAACGCAGCGACATGCTGGACAGGAAGTTGCCGAAGATCACCGGCGCGCCCGGGCGCTCGAGTTGTGTCATCGCGCAGCCGACCATGGTCTCTGCCAGCGACTGTGCAATCGCGCCTGCGTTGGTGACCGGGCCCATGGCGCCGCCCAGGATAAAGGGCACGATCACGGCCGCCTGGTTGGCGCGGGCGTAGGCGCGCGCGGCCTTGGTCATGGTGCCGTCCCACAACAAGGGCGAATTGACGTTGACATTGCCCAGGATCACGCAGTTCTTGTCCACGAAGTCGGCGCCGAACAACAGGCGGCTCATGGCTATCGAATCTTCGGCGCGCTGCTCGGACGTAATGGAGCCCATGTAGGCCTTGTCCGAATATTTGATGTGGGCGTACACCATGTCCAGGTGCCGCTTGTTGACCGGCACGTCGGTCGGTTCACACACCGTGCCGCCCGAGTGGTGCAGCCACGGGCTGGCATAGGCCAGCTTGATGAAGTTCTGGAAGTCTTCCAGCGTGCCGTAGCGACGGCCTTTGTCCAGGTCCATCACAAACGGGGAGCCGTAAGCGGGCGAGAACACCACGCTGTTACCGCCGATACGCACCGAGCGCGCGGGGTTGCGCGCATGCTGCGCGAATTCCTTGGGCGCGGTTTTAAGCACTTCGCGCAGATGGCCGGGCTCGAAGCGCACACGCATCCCATCTACTTTGGCGCCCGACTTGCGAAACAAGGCCAGGCATTCGTCGTCGTCGCGAATGTCCAGTCCCACCTCGGCCAGGATGCGGTCGGCCGCGGCCTCGATCTTTTGCAGGTTCTCCTCGCCCATGATGTCGTAGGGTGGTATGGCGCGCGTGATGTAGGCCGGGCCGGTCTGCCGGGCGTTCGGGTCGCGCCGCTCCCGGCCGCCGCGCCGGTGGCGTTTGGGTTCAGTCTCGCTCATGGGTGGGTGTCCTTGGGCCGGGTGCCGGCCTGCTTGGTGGACACCATCCTATAGGGAAAAGCCGGTTTTGTGACCGGCAGCCGGTTTCATCCTTGCCACGATTCCGTTGTATGGCCACACGGTTCCCGCAACTCTACAGACGAGTACAAGACCTGGCCTGTCGGCCCAGAGCATTCCACTGGCCTGGGCAATGGGATAAAGTGATTGGCGTGCAAGCGCCGCAAGAAAAGGAAACTGAAATGCAGAGATTCGAATTGCCGGGTTTGTCGCTATTTTTAAGAGAGCAGGGGTTTCAACCACTGCGTGGGTCTGGCCATGGTTTTTGGGGTGTAGTTCCCAACTTATCCCGCAGTCGCTAAGACAGACATCACGTTGAACCGCAGGCAAAGTCGTTGCTTGTGACATTACGTTTCGTATATACAATCGACGCATGGAGTTCATTTGGTCAGAAGCGAAGCGTGCTGCCAACGTCAATGCCCATGGCCTTGACTTCCTGGACGCCAGAAGCGTTTTTGAAGGCGTTACTTTCACTTTCGAGTGATGACCGCTTCTCCTACGGCGAGCAACGCTTCGTTACGCTGGGCATGCTCGCCGGCGTCCCTGTTTCAGTCGTACATACGGAGAATGGACATGAAATCCGCGTCATCTCGTTCCGAAAAGCTACCAAGCGCGAGTCTCAAATCTACTTTAGTGAAATCCAAAACTGATTGGCCACGCCTGAAGTCGGGCGCTGCTGATGCAAAGCCAACGCCGGAACACCCAGAAGCTGACGTAAAGTACATCGTTCGCGGTCTGGTTCGCAAAGGTTTGAAGCCGTTGCCTTCCAAAGCATCCATTTCGCTGCGAGTCGATCAAGACGTGCTCGAATGGTTTAAGGCACAAGGGGCCGGCTATCAAACGCGCATCAATACAGTCCTCAGGGCGTTCCGTGACGCTTCGGTGTAACTGGTTGATCGACCCGACTGGCGCGGGTCATCGCCAACGTTCGGCGTCTTACCGCAGCCCGTTGGAGTAGTTGACAACGCTGCCCCACGTTGGCATCATGTCCAACATGAAGGCAACTCTGATTGCGCGAACGCGGATCGTCTATTCAACTCACTCGTTCGCCGGGCTAGTCCTTTGGCGAGTCCCAGCGCCAGTACCGGGATCCGGTCACGAGTTCAAGTACAGGTTGGCCTACGTTGTCGACTCGGTGTGCGTGGTGCGCTACGACAACGAAGTCGGAAAAGGTGAGCACCGACAGTTTGGTGTGACCGAGAACTCGTACAAGTTCAGCACGCTAGAGCGGTTGATGGTCGATTGTCAGAAAGACATAGCAAGGTGGAACGATGAAAACAGTAGTTCTTGAGGTTCGCTCGCCCGAGGAATCCATGGCGAACTTTGTCCAGTTCTGGAAGACTGGGAAGCCGGAGCGGTCGGCACGAATCAGCTTCGCAACGCCGGAACTACTTTGGCGAGTACTCACGGCGAAGCGCTGGGAACTGCTGAAGGTACTTTGTGGTGCAGGGCCAATATCCATCCGCGAGGCCGCTCGCCGCGTTGAGCGCGACGTAAAGGCCGTTCACTCAGATATCGCGGCTCTACTGAATGCAGGCGTTCTTGATCGCGCCGAAGGTGGCGGCATTGTCTTTCCGTTCGAAGCAGTCAAGGTCGAGTTCTTGCTCGAAGCGGCGTAAAGCTTCGATGAAGAAGACGCCGAACCCTTCCATCGAGGGGATGCCTAAAAGGCTGCGCCTTTTAGGCATTCCCTCATGTGAAACGTGTGTGTCATGCATGGCACGAATCCAGTCGGGTGAAAGTCCCGACACCAAGTGTATGTAGAGCCGAAGGTTAGCCAAAGGGCAAGTGCGTCGTCGCGAGGCGGGGTGCGGAGGAAGCTCAAGGCGAAATCGCGGGACGATGAACAAAAACCGGATATGAGGCTGTGGTGTGGGAGGGAGGGGCCGCGAGGCTTCTTCCTATCCCGATTAGCCATCTGAAAGACGCATCCGGACCGCACAACCATCTTTCGCGATCTGCAAGGACTGGTCGACAAAGGCATTGTGGTGGCCGAAGGGGGTACCCGGGCCCGGCGCTACCGACTGGCGCCGGATTCCAGGTAATTCCTGATCTGGGAGCTGGGCCAGCCCAAGGACAACCGCTCTCGCGTTCACTACGACCCCGGTGTGTTGGAGCGTTACGTGCCCAACGTCACGTCGTGGCTTGGCAAGAAGCGCCTGAAACATCTGCGCGGGCTTGCCAAGCCCAAGTTCCGTGCGGGCGCTGCCGCCTACCGGCGCGTGATGACCAGTCTGTCGATCGACCTGTCTTATGCATCCAGCAGGCTCGAAGACGTCAACATTAGCTGGCTGTATACCAAGGGCCTTGTTGAGTTGGGCGAACGCCCGGAGGGCCTGTCGGACAAAGAGTACCGGATCGTCATGAACCACAAGGACGCGATCCAGTTCATCTGCGAGAACCGGAGCGTGCTCGATCTGAGCCCGCGCAATATCCGCGACGTGCACAAGCTGCTGACCAAGGGCTTGCTCGGCAATCCGGCCGATGAAGGCAGGGTTCGCAAGCGCCTGGTGTTCTTCACCGAGAGTGCTTATGCGCCGCTTGCCAATGAATTCCAATTGAGCGAGCAGCTGGAAGCGTTCTCGGCCAAGGCAAACGCCATTGACGATCCGCTGGAGCGGGCGCTCTTCACGGTGGCGCTAGTTTCTTACCTGCAGCCGTTCCAGGACGGCAATAAGCGTACCTCCCGGCTGTGCATGAACATCCCGCTTCTGGCCAACTCGCTGGCTCCGTTCTCTTTTACCCAGGTGAACCGGCGTGACTATGTGTTCGGTTTATTGGCGTTCTATGAGCGGGGCCGACACGATTTTCTGGCCGACGTTTTCTTTGACGCCTACCTGCGGTCCGCGCCGAAGTACGTGGAATTGCTGCAAGTGATTCACGACGGTGGGACGATCGGCTCGCTTGATGTCCGGCCGCGTGGTCGGTAACAATTTTTGCGGAGAAACGGCATGGCCCACGGGATGGGTCAACGTGTCGCCATGTACGCCGCATACAGTGACGGATGCAGGTCGCGCAATACCTTGCGGCGCGCCACCACCGCATGGTGCCGGCCTTGCCGTTCCAGGCGCAGGAGCTCCAGCAGTAGCCGCATGGCTTGCTCCGGCGCAGTGTCGAGAGAACGCTGCGCTTCACCCAGCAGATTCGCCAAGGCGGGTTTTTCCGTCAGCAGCCACGCGGGGAACCAGGCCAGGTCAGCCACGTCGCCGTCACCTTCAAAACTCGCGTCGAACTTCTTGCGCAATGGCTCCAGCCGCGGGTCGGCAATACGCTGCGTCAGATCGTCAAAGCGCTGCGGCGACAACCACGCCAGTTCGACCAGCAATGCCAGGGCCGCGTCCAGGCCGTTCATGCGCAAGCGTGCCTCCGCCATCCAGGCCAGTGGCGCTGGAATGCGGCGCCACGACGCGATGCGGGCGACGCAATCCAGCGCGGCCGACCACTCGCCACCGAGCAGCCAGAGCGGCGCCGCGTGGTCCTCGTCGCGAGCGGCGATAAAGACGAGCTGCGCCGAGCGCTGTGCCAACTCCCGCCACAACGCACCAAGCCACGTGGCGGCGCCATTTTTACCCAGCATACGCAGCGCCGCGGGCCCGATCTGGTGGGTTAACTCAAGACGCGCCGCGCGCAACGCATCGTGCTCGGAGAACGCCGTAGACACGCGGCGTTCAAGTGCACGGACCAGCACCCCCAGCAGAGGCAAGGTTTCGTCGCTGGGAAAATCCTGGCTGAATATACGCCATGCGGATCTGGCGGCGATCGCGTCATGCCGCTCAATCGCCAGCACCACATCGTTGCGCAGCATCGTGTCGCGGCTATGTTCGAAGATATCGAGTTGCATCGGCTGCATGGAACTATTTTTAGGTCGGCGTTGCGCATATTACGACAGCGATGACGCTCCCGGCTAACCATCGGCACAGCCGCGGTTTGGCACTTCAACGACCGCTTGCTTGAAGCGGCGGCGGCGCCTGAAGTGAGAGCCCTGGTGCTGACCGGCGCGGGCCGTGCATTTTTCGCCGGTGGTG
>JANYBQ010000112.1 GCA_025360705.1 Betaproteobacteria bacterium
TTACCAAGTGTTGCTGGCCGAGGATGGCTTCGACGCGCTGTCCAAGGTCAACGACCACGACCCCGACCTGATCTTCTGCGACATCCTGATGCCGCGCCTGGACGGCTACCAGACTTGCGCGATCATCAAGCGCAATCCCAAATTCGCGCAGGTCCCGGTGGTGATGCTGTCTTCCAAGGACGGCGTCTTCGACAAGGCTCGCGGACGTATGGTAGGTGCGCAGGATTACCTTACCAAGCCATTTACTAAGGACCAGTTATTGCAGGCGGTAGGTCAAATTGGTGCCCCCGTTGCGGGGTTGACTTGATGCCGATTCATAAAGTCCTGATCGTGGACGACTCAAAAACCGAGCTGATGTTCCTGACCGATTTACTGCAGAAAAACAATATGTCGGTGCGAACCGCCGAAAGCGCGGATGAAGCCTTCAAACGCCTGGCTGAAGACAAGCCCGATCTGATCCTAATGGACGTCGTGATGCCAGGCCAGAACGGCTACCAGCTGACACGCTCCATCAGCCGATCTCCCGAGTACACCGGTATTCCCATCATCATGTGCACCAGTAAAAGCCTGGAGACCGATCGGGTCTGGGGCATGCGCCAGGGCGCGCGCGACTACATCACGAAGCCCGTCAATCCGGGTGAACTGCTGGCCAAGATCAAGGCCCTGGGCTGAGCGCCCCAGCGACCATGGCGAATCGCGAAGCTATCAGAGAACTCCAGGCCCGGCTCGCTAGCCGACTCCAAGCCGCCCGTGATGAAGGATTGTCGGTCTCCTGGCTCGCGGTCAAGTCGGGCGGTTTGAACTACCTGTTCCCGCTTGCCCAATCGGGCGAGATTTTCCCCATAACCAGTTTGCAACCGGTGCCATATGCCCGCTCGTGGTTCCGTGGCGTCGTGAATCTGCGCGGCGGTCTTTATGGGGTCGTGGATGTGGCGCGTTTTGTGTCCGGTGACAAGGCCGTGTCCGGTGCCTCGGTCGCGCCCACGCCGACGGAGGCGGTGGTTGTCACGTTGAATGCCGCGCTGGATATGAATTGCGCGCTGTTGGTGGATACCCTGGCAGGCTTGCGCAACCCGGAAGTCTTTACCGCGGCGCAAGCTCCAGCCGCGGACGCGCCGGCTTATTTCGGGAACCGTTTTACTGACGCCAGCGGTGAATTCTGGCAGGAGATCAACCTTCAGACACTGTCCCAGCTTCCGCGTTTTTTGAACATCACTGCTTGAGAACCTATCCGTGAATAAGACGACCCTGCGTTGTGACGAGAAAGCGATGGATGTTAGGCGCAAGCCACAGCCCAGGGTAAATCCCTGGGCAAGGTTTGCAACGACGCAGACGCGCTTTCCCGTCACAACCCTTCGGGCCGGGATCCCAAGGGGCACAGGCGGGTGTCGCAAGCCGCTTGTGGTGCAGAGCACCACGGCGCGTCTCGCTCCTACGCCTGTACCCCTTGGGGCCCCGGCGCAGGGCCGCCTTATTCACGGATAGGTTCTAAGTTCATTCGTAAGGCCACACCATGTCCGTAGACCGGCTCAAGCGTATTTTTTCAAGGACCGTAATGGATCCCGAACATGGTTCGAGGATCAGCCAGTCGGACACCTCCCTTGAGCCGGACTCCGTAGCCGTAGCCGAGCAGACGCTGGTCATGACGCCCAGGCCGCAAGCCGCCACCATGGCGTCCTCAGCCCATCAGCATGTCGATGACCGGGTTGCCTTGCCCTTGCTGGGTACCCGTGCGTTCGTGGACCATCAAAAAGTTCTGTTTGCCGGATTGGCCCTGGCGCTGATTCTGCTGGGGGCTTTATCGGTGCGCTCGGGTGTCGAGATAGGCGCGGGTGTGACGCTGGTGGTTGCGGTAGGGCTGGCCCTGTTGTGCGCGTTTGGACTCTCCACTATCCAGCGCAGGGACGGAAGCAACCGACGGTCCGTGGCAGAGTCGCAGATGCTGGATGCCGAGCGTCTGCAACAGGATGCGCGGCGCGTCAACGATGCCAACCAGGCCGCCATTTTGCGGCTTATGAATGAATTGCAAACCGTGGCGGAGGGCGATCTGACACAGCAGGCGACCGTGACCGAAGACATTACCGGCGCTATCGCCGACTCGGTGAATTACACGGTGGAAGAGCTGCGTACGCTGGTGGCCAATGTTCAGAGCACGGCTTCGCGCGTGGCGCAGACAACCTCCGATGTGGACCAGACATCGACCGAATTGCTGGCCGCGTCGAACGAGCAGATGAACGAAATCCAGGCCACCGGCAAGTCGGTGCTGGAGATGGCTACGCGTATCAACCAGGTATCGACCCAGGCTTTGGAATCGGCAGCGGTGGCACGTCAGTCGCTGATGGCGGCTGAGTCGGGTTTGCAGGCGGTGCAAAACGCCATCGGCGGCATGAATTCGATCCGCGACCAGATTCAGGAAACCTCAAAGCGCATCAAGCGCCTGGGCGAATCGTCGCAGGAGATTGGTGAAATCACCGAGTTGATTTCCGACATCACCGAGCAGACCAATGTGTTGGCGCTGAATGCCGCGATTCAAGCCGCCTCGGCCGGCGAGGCCGGCCGGGGATTCTCGGTGGTGGCCGAAGAAGTGCAGCGGCTGGCCGAACGTTCGGCGGACGCGACACGCCAGATATCCGTTTTGGTACGCACTATTCAAACCGACACCCAGGACGCCGTCGCCGCGATGGAGCGTTCGACCCAAGGCGTGGTGGAAGGCGCCAAGCTGTCCGATAACGCGGGCACGCAGTTGACCGAAATCGATCAGGTGTCGCGCCGCCTGTCCGATCTGATCCAGCAGATTTCCGACGCCGCATCGCGTGAGGCCAATCTGGCCAACTCGCTCGCCGACAGTATCCAGAACATCTTCGCGGTGACCGAGCAGACCAGCGATGGCACCCGGGCCACGGCCGGCCAGGTGCGTGAGCTGTCTCGAATGGCCGAGGAACTGCGCCAGTCGGTGGCACGGTTCAAGATTGCCTGACGGCCATCGGCCGAATTAGGTCTTCGCAGGAGTGGACAACTTGATGCAAACCAACCAGACACCGGCGGGTGAAAGCGATGCGCCAATGAATGACCTCGGGCCACTGGCCTGGGTTCTGGACGAACTGCGCAAATCGCTCGACGGTGCCACCAAGGCCTTGCGCCGTTTCGTGCGTGATGCCGAAATCGCACGGGGTTCCGACTTGGCGGAAGTCGACGCAAGCCACTTGCGGATCGCGCGACAGCAGCTCCACCAGGCGGTGGGAGCGCTGGAGATGGTTGGCCTGGGCGCGCCGGCCAAAGTGTTGCGCGCCATGGAAGCATTGGCGCAAAAATTTGTCCAGCGTCCCGAGTTGTGCAGCGAAGACGCCGCCAACAAGGTCGAGCGCGCGAGTTTTGCGCTGACCGAATACCTGGAGGGTGTACTCAAGGAAAAAAGCGCAACCCCAGTGGCCCTGTTTCCCCAGTACCGCGATGTGCTCGATCTGGTAGGTGGGGACCGTGTGCATCCGGCCGACTTGTGGCCGCAGGAGTGGCGCTGGATCGACGCGCCGCTGGCAACTACGGCTCCGGCGCTGGACTATGGCCCAGGCGTGCGCGCACGGGTGGACCAGGCGGTGCTCAAGGTCGTGCGTTCCGCCGACGCGGCGGCGGCGCGTGTCATGACCGCCATCAGCCTGGGACTGGCGCAGGCGTCCGGGCAGCTCGAGCCGCGTGTGTTCTGGAACATCAGCGCGGCGTTTTTCGAGGCATTGGGCAGCGGACTCTGCCCGTCCGATGTATTCGTCAAACGCACCGCGTCGCGCATCATCGCGCAGTACACCACGCTGGCACGCGGCGAGCCGGGTGTCAGCGATCGGCTGGCGCTGGACCTGCTGTTTTACTGCGCCCAGGCGATACCGACGACTGCTACCGATACCCCGACGCTGGTCGCGGTACGCCAGGCTTACGGGCTTACGCGCACCAAGCCGTTCGACTACTCGACGCCACAGTTTGGCCGCTTCGATCCGGCGTTGCTGGTGCAGGCACGTAAACGCATTGCCACCGCAACCGAGAGCTGGGCCGCCCTGGCCGGTGGTGACACCAATCGGCTCAAGGCCGCTTCGGACCAGTTCAGTGCGGTGGCCGAGTCGATGATGAAGCTGCACCCCGAAAGCTCCGAGCTGGCACGCGCGCTGACGCGGGCGGTCGAGGCGACCGTGCGGCTGGGTGAGCCGCCGACCGCGCCCGTGGCGATGGAAGTGGCAACCTCTGTGTTGTACCTGGAGGCGGCCTACGACGACCTGGACCCGACCGAGTCGCAACTGGCCGATCGCAGCGCGCGACTTGCGCAGCGGCTCGATCGCGTGGTGACCGGTGCCCAGCCGGAACCGCTCGAGGGATGGATGGAAGAGCTCTATCGAAGGGTCAGCGATCGCCAGACCATGGGCAGCGTGGTGGATGAATTGCGCACCACGCTTGGCCAGGTCGAAAAGTCACTGGACCAGTTTTTCCGGAGCCCGCAAGACCGGGTGCCGCTGCATGAAGTGCCGAGCCAGCTGGCGCAGATGCGCGGCGTGTTTTCGGTCCTGGGCCTGGACCAGGCCTCGCTGGCGGCGCTGCGTATGCGCGATAGCGTCGAGAAGTTCCTGGTGGATCAGATCGACGTCCGGTCCGCCGGCATCGGCATCTTCGAAAAACTCGGCAACAGCCTGGGTGCGCTGGGTTTCCTGATCGACATGCTGAGCTACCAGCGCGCGCTGGCCAAAAAGCTTTTTATCTACGATGAGGATGCAGGGGAATTCCGGCCCGTAATGGGACGCGACAAGCTGGCCATGGACGAGTCGGCGGCGCGCCAGGCAGCGATTTTTGCGGCTCCAGTAGAGATCGAAGCCGCGCCGGCGGCTGTTTTACCGCTTGCTGCGGAGCCGGTCGTACCAGTAGCGCAAGAACCGGTAATTGCGGCCGTGCCAACCTCCTTGCCGGCAGTCGCAGCACCAGTTGCGGCGTCCTCCACGCTGGATGACGATGACGCCGAGATGCGTGGCATCTTCCTGGAAGAGGCGCGTGAAGTGGTACAGACCGGCCTTCAGGCGCTCAAGGCGCTGGCCGTGTCCCCGGACAATCTCGGCGAGCAAACCACCCTGCGGCGCGCATTCCATACGCTCAAGGGCAGTTCCAGGATGGTCGGACTGACCGAGTTTGGCGAGGCCGCCTGGGCGCTTGAGCAATTGGTCAACACCTGGCTGGCCGAACAGAAGCCGGCCAGCGAAGATCTGCTGGTTTTGTGCGATGCGGCGATGCACCAGTTCGGTCGCTGGGTGGAGGACATTGCATCCGGCGCTTTGACCCCATGGTCGGCTCAGCCCTTCCGCAAAGCCGCCGACGGCCTGCGTCTGGACAACCAGCGGGTGGCCCTTGAGGTTCCGGGCACGCCGGTAGCCGAGGCGGCGCCCGCGGTGCAGGCCGTGCCGGAGATCGGGCCAGCGCGAGTTGAACCAGTGCGTCCGAGCTTCGAGTCGACGCAAATGTTCAGCACACCGGCGCCGGCGCCCGAGCCCGAGTTGCCACGACCGGACTTCCAGCTTACGCAGACATTCGACGCCGAGCAGCCGCCCGCTGGCGCTACGCCCGAACCGGCGGGTCTGGATCTGGACGATTTCGACTTTGGCGACCCGAGCGCCAAAGAGCCTGAACTGGCATTCTCCGAGTCCGCCGACGCGGCGGAGACGGTACAACCGGCGGACCTGTTTGCGCAAGCCGATGATGCTGGCGCTGCAATGGCGCATGCGGCTGCTGAAGCGACTGCGGCAAGCGCGCAGGATGCGATCGACGATCAGACCAAGGTCATCGGCGGGTTGCGTATCGGTATTGCGCTGTACAACGTCTACCTCAACGAGGCCGACGAATGGTCGCGCCGCCTTCTGACCGAACTCAGCGAGTGGGAGCTCGAACTGGACCAGCCGGTTTTGGACTCCACCATCGGCCTGGCGCATTCGTTGGGTGGCAGTTCCGCAACGGTCGGCTTCCTGGTCTTGTCCGACGTTGCCAGATTGCTCGAGCAAGCTCTGCAGCATGTGCAATTGCATGGCCAGGGTCGGCCAGAACACGCGCGGGTTTTCAATGTCGCGGCGGAGGAAATCCGGCGTTTGCTGCACCAGTTCGCGGCCGGCTTTCTCAAGGAGCCGGATCCTGCCGTGGCGCGGGCCTTGCAAGCCATTCTGGAGACCCAGTTCCCGAGTGCCGATCTGGAGTCGGCCAAGCCGCGATCCGGACTCGCGCCGGCCGCCAGCGCATTCCTGACCGAACCTGAAATACCGGCCGCCGACCTGGCCGGCCCGGAGGTCGCTGCGGTACCTGATGCGCCGGTTGCAGTTGCACCGGTGGGCAGACTGGCGCCACACTTCGAAACCGGTGCCGCCCAGCTGATTACGGTCGCCGACGAGGAAACCGACGTTGTCGACGCGCTCGATGCTGATCTGTTTCCGATTTTTGAAGAAGAGGCGGCCGATTTGTTTCCGCAGCTTGGCGGAGCATTGCGGCAATGGGCATCACGGCCCGAGAACCTGGGCGCACGGAATGAAGCCTTGCGCGTGTTGCACACCTTGAAAGGCAGCTCGCGTCTGGCCGGCGCCATGCGTCTGGGTGAAATGACGCACCGTATGGAATCGGCCATCGAGGCGCTGGGTTCCGAGACCTTCCAGACCAGCCAGATCGAACCGATGCTGGCGCGCTTCGATGGATTGCAGTCCATTTTCGATGGCTTGCGCAAACTGGCGCAACAGGTGCATGTACCGGTGGAGGGTCACGCAGAGCCGCGGCA
>JANYBQ010000459.1 GCA_025360705.1 Betaproteobacteria bacterium
CCAGCGGCCCGGCACATACGCCGAATACATCGTGGTGCGTGAAGACCAGCTGGTAGCAGTGCCCGACGGCGTCTCCCTGCAATCCGCCCTTGCCTCCTACAAGCTCGCGACGGCTTGGGAAGCGCTCGTAATGACCGCGGCGCTGCAGCCGCGTGAAGTGATCCTGGTGACCGGGGCCGGGGGCGGGGTCGGCGTGTCCGCCGTCATCCTTGCACGGCATCTGGGCGCCACCGTCATCGCCGCCACCGGATCGGAGCACAAGAATACACGCCTGCTCGAACTCGGCGCCGACCATGTCGTGAACTACCGCACCGGCGATCTCACGGCCACCGTCAAACGCCTGACCGATGGGGCCGGCGTCGACATGGTGCTGGACGTGGCCGCGGGAGAAGGATTGCGCGACGCCATAGCGGCGACCCGCCCGGGCGGCCGGATTGCCGTTGTCGGCGCCCACGCGGGAGAACGGGTGGAGATCGACATGCTCGACCTGTTTCGCCGCCACATCGCCATCCATGGCTGCGGCCGCTACACGACCGCGATCCTGCAGACGGTTTTCCACGCGCTGGCCAACGGGCTGCGCCCCGCCCCGATACACCGGATATTCGAACTCGGCGCTGCGCCGGAGGCACACCGCTTGATGGAAACCCGGGATTTTTTCGGGCGCCTGCTGCTCCATTGCAGCCCACCCTCTTCCCTGGCGCGTGCTGAGGTGCCTATGAATTGACGCCCCTTCAGCTGGCACCCACGCATTTTGAACTCCTCTATTTGAGGGCCCTTTTCGCATACTAAGGAGAGACACATGACTAAAGGAATACACAGAAGGCAGGCCATCGTTGCTACGTCGCTGGCCATGGCGGCGGGCGCTCTTGCAATCCATCGCCGCGCATTCGCCGCCGACAAGACGATCCGGATCGCATTGCAGCCCGCACCGCTGCTGGGCTTCTACGTCAAGGAAAAAAAGCTGCTGGAAAAACGGGGATTCAAAACCGAGTGGATCGTGTTTCCATTCACACCGCCGATCCTCGAAGGCATGGCCGGCGGTTCCATCGACATGGCGCTGCTGGGAGTTCCACCCACCCTGAGCACGGCGATGCGTAACCCCGGCATCTGGTACTTCTACGACGAACTGGCCAATGCCGCGGGCATGGTGGTGGCTGCCGACAGCAAGATCCGCGGACCCGCGGACCTCAAGGGCAAGAAGATCGTTTTTCCCGGCAAGGCGTCGCAGCTGTATGCGCAACTCTCCATGTATCTTGCCGGCTCCGGCATAAAGGAGTCGGACATAGACCTGGTGCGCGCCAATGCCACCGACATGACAACCCTGTTCCAGCGCAAGGAGGTGGAGGGCATGTTGTGCTGGCCGCCCTTTACGTCGGAACTGGTACGCACCGGCGCAGCCAGGAACCTGTTTTCAGCCGATGACCTGATGAAACAGAAAGCCGGCCACTGGATCAATTCCGGCTGGGGCGTTCGCGCCGACTACGCAAAAAAGAACGAAGACGCGGTGATCGCCGTCGTCGAGTCGCTGCACGAGGCGACGCGTGCGCTGCGTGAACGACCGGATGAGGTATACGCGGTTTTCGCACAGGCCACGGGTTACACGCTCGACGCCGTGAAATTCCTGGTCGGAAACGGCTACAACGGCTACTTCGACCCGAAAGACACTGCGCCCACCGTGAAAAGCATGACGGAGCTGTTCGACGTGCTGGAGAAGTACGGCATCGTCAAGGCGGAAGGGAATGTCCCGGCGGCGATGAAGGAGCTGATACATCCGGAGTTCGTCGAAAAAGTTCTCGCCAGGAAATAGGCATGGGTGTAACACGCGACCTGGCCCGCTTTGTAGCACAAGCGGCCTACAGCGATCTCTCGCCGGCCGCCATCGAGGCGGCCAAACGCGCCTTGCTCAACATCCTGGGCAATTGCGTCGCGGGCCATCGCACCAGAATAGGCCGTCTGCACGTGGAGATGGCCCTGGATATGGGCGGCCGTGAGCAGGCCACCGTCATCGGCCACGGCGCGCGACTGTCCATGCCGGTCGCGGCTTATGCCAACGGCAATCTCGCGTTTGCGCTCGATTACGAAGACACCCTGCGGTACGTTACCCACCCGGGGTTCATTACCTGCTCGAGCGGACTTGCCGTGGGCGAACACCTGCACTCCAGCGGCCGTGAACTGATACTCGCGATAGCGCTGGGCTACGAGGTGGTCGCACGCATAGGCCTGTCCATGCAGCCGACGCCCGAGCGCGGCAAGATGGTCTGGGGCGAGCAGTACCACCCGTTTGCCGGCGCCGTTACCGCCGGCAAATTGCTCGGACTGGATGAAGAGCAGCTGGACGCCGCGTTCGGCATCGCCGGAACCTACGCGGGCGTGCCCTCCGCCTACAAATACTTCGGCGTGGTGGCACAGACGCGTCCCATGCGCGAGGTCAAGCTGGGCTGGGGCTGGATGTGTATGGGCGCCACGCTGGCGGCGCTGTCCGCGCAGCGGGGCTTCGGCGGCGGACATGGCATTCTGGACGGCGAGCAGGGCTTCTACGTCATGGCCGGTTCGGACCGCTGCGACTTCGAGCGCATGACGCGGGACCTCGGAGAAAGCTGGATGATCGTTGATACCGAACACAAGATCTATCCGTCGATCGCGCGTAACCACCCGCCCTACTTCGCGACCCGTGCCCTGGTTGACGAACACAACATCCAACCCGGAGACGTGCAGCGCGTCACGGTTCGCGGCATGCAGATTCGCCTGGTCGACGACTATGACCCGCGCAGCGCCGTCGATGCGCAGTTCTCGCTGCCGCACGCAGTGGTCATGGCACTCGTGCGCGAGCCCTTGAGCCCGGACATGTACAGCGATGCGCGGCTGTTCGACCCCCTGGTCCGCAGCCTGCTCGGATGCGTGGAGCTCGAACACGACGCCGATGCGGACGCTTTGTTCTTCAACCAGCAGCGCTTGCACTTCTCGGTGCGCATCCAGTTGAAGTCGGGACAAACCGTGAGCAGGGACATAGAGTTCCCACGCGACCAGCCGCGCTTTGGAAAGCCGGAACTCGAAGCCAAATTCCGCTCGCTGGCAGCGACTGTGCTGCCGTCCGGGCAGATAGAGCACGCCATCGACCTGGTGTCGGCTCTGGACGACATGGACGACCTGCAGCCTCTGCTGCATGCGCTTGTCCCACCAAACCTGAGGAGTACACCGTGATCGTCGATTACCGCGCCTACACATTGCATTCCGGAACCGTTGCCAAGTTCATGGAGCTGTTCGAAAACGAAGGTCTTGAGCCGCAGTTGCGCATACTTGGAAACTTCCTCGGCATCTACCGTACCGAGGTCGGCAACATCAACGAGATCATCATGATGTTCGCCTACGAAGATGCGGCTGAGCGCCAGCGCCGCCGCGACCGACTCTTCCTCGATCCTGCGTTCCAGGCCTATCTGCGGAAAGTGCGGCCCTTGCTCAAGGACCAGGAGGTTCGCCTGCTGGTGCCGTCGAAATGCAATCCACCGGTGGGAAAACCGGTACCCGCGGGTCGACCCAGAAAGCTTTCAAGGAGTGCGTGATGCCGGTACTTGCCGCTGAGCTGGCCCATTTCGAATACAAGGTGAGTGTCGTGGTGATCGGAGCCGGCGCCTGCGGCCTGACCGCCGCGTTGGCCGCCGCCGAAGCCGGCGCCGACGTGCTGGTGCTCGAACGCGATGCGCGGCCCACCGGCAGCACCTCGCTATCGACCGGCCTGATCCCCGCCGCCGGTACCAAACTGCAAAGGGCAGCCGGCATGGAGGATTCGGCGGATCTGTTGGCGCGCGACATCCTGAACAAGGCCAGGCAGCAATCCGACGCCGGAATGGTTCATGCCATCGCCCACGCCGCCGGGCCCACCATCGACTGGCTGACTGAGAGCCACGGCGTGTTGTTCACGCTGGTGGAGGGTTACCTGTATCCGGGCCATTCGGTTCGGCGCATGCATGGAACACCCAACCGCACCGGGCGCGAACTGGAGAGTGCACTGCTTGCGGCGGCCGGAAAGATGCAGATCGATATCGTCTGCAGCGCGCTCGCGACCGACCTGTACGCGACGCCCGACGGCCGCGTAACGGCCGTGCGTTTTATACGGCCCGACGGTTCGAGCGAGACCATCGGTTGCAATGCGCTGGTGCTGGCCTGTTGTGGCTTTGCCGGGAACAAGGGCATGGTGCGCGAATACATTCCCGAAATCGCGGACGCTCAGTTCTGCGGCCACGTCGGCAACCAGGGCGACGCGATCGCCTGGGGCAGGGAACTCGGCGCGGCGCTGGCCGACCTTGGCAGCTACCAGGGCCATGGCGCCGTTGCCACGCCCTACGGCAACCCGATCAATTGGGGTGTGTTGACCGAAGGCGGCTTCCAGGTCAACGCGTTGGGTCAACGCTTTTCCAATGAGGTGCACGGTTATTCGGAGCAAGCGGTCGAGACCATTGCCCAGCCAGGAGGATTCGCCTGGAATATCTACGATGAAATTCGCGAGCGACCGATACTCGGCTTCACGGATTACAGGGAGGTCATGGCGCTGGGCGGCATTCGCAAGGCGCCAGGCATTGACGCCCTGGCAACACTTATCGGCGTGCCCGACTATGCCCTGCAACAGACGTTTGCGGAAGTCGATGCCATACGCGCCGGCAAACGTGCCGATCCTTTTGGCCGCGACTTCGGCAATACGCGTCCGCTGGAGGCGCCGTTGTGCGCCGTCAAGGTGACGGGTGCCCTGTTTCACACCCAAGGCGGCCTGGTGATCGATACCGACGCGCAGGCCTTGCGCGGCGATGGCTCCAAGCTGCCGAACCTGTTTGCCGGCGGCGGCGCGGCGCGCGGCATGTCCGGGCCTTCGCGCTGGGGCTATTTTTCAGGGGGCGGATTGCTCACCGCGGTGACACTGGGCCGGCTGGCGGGGTCGAATGCAGCCAGGTTGGCCCGGGCCGCTGCGTAAGTCGCTGGATCCATTTCAACGACCGGTAATTTATTGGTCGGCGCTACTTGGCGTCAACCCGGGCCGCCGCATCCAGCATGGCGTGGATCATCTCGACTTTCGGGACCAGCGGCTTCGGATAACAGGCCCGGCTGTGGGTGAGTTTTAACGCGAGCATGGTTTCGACCAGCTTGTAGGTCAGCGGGCCGGGATTGATCAGCGGAACCGGCAGGCGCTCAGCCAGCCATGCGGCGGCCTGGTGCATCGTGGTCGAGCCGAGTATGACCACGTCCGCCCCGTCCTGTTCGACACATTGCATGCAGATGTCGAGCATCTTCGGGAACACGCTGTCTTCCTTGCCATCCATGAGCGTGTCGAACGCCGGCTCGACATCGAAAGAGCGGACCGATGCGCACTGGTTGCTCAGGCCCCATTCTGGAATCGCCTTTTTGTAACGCACGATGGACGGCTTCCACTGCGCCAGCACCGAGAACTTCGATCCCAGCGTGAGCGCGAACAACATCGACGCACGCCCGGGCGAGACGACGGGAATGTCGAGCATCGAGCGCAACGCCGCCATGCCGGAGTCGCTCATGGTGTCGATGCACACGGCATCGAAGCCATCTTCCTGCGCGTTGATTCCGGCTTCGAAAATCGCCAGGTCCATCAAGCTCCAATCATGCGGGCTCATGAAGGAAGTCGGACCTGCCTTCACCGGTTGAAAATGAAATTCGCTGCCGGGTTCCAGCTCCACGGCCCGCAACTGGTCGCGCCGGCGCTGGACCCCGGCCTGGTCGAGTGCGAACGGAACAATCACCAAAATTTTCGCCATGTTTTCATCCCTTTTGTTGCCGCTGCGCCGCCGCCAGCATGGCGTCCATCATCGTCTCCCGCGGGACCAGCGGCCGAGGAAACGCCTTGCGGCTTTGCACCAGCTTGAGTGCCAACACCATCTCGGCGAGTTTGTAGGTAAGCGGGCCGGGATTCACGACCGGCACCGGCAGGCGTTCAGACAGATAGGCGTGCGCCTGGTGCATGGTGGTCGAGCCGAGCAGAATCACCTGCGCACCGTCCTCCTCGATGCAGCGCGTGGCAGCCTCGTACAGCAGCGGCAATACCTGCTCCTCCTTGCCCGCCAGCAGACTCTGGTTGTCCGGCTCAACGCCGATGGAGCGCACCGAAGCGCAACGGTATTCCAGTCCGAGTTCGGCAATCGTTTTCCGATAAAGGTGGCGCCAGCGTTCCCACATGATCAGGATGGAGAAACGTTCGCCCAGCGTCATGGCCATCAACATGGAGGCGCGTCCGGGACCTATGACCGGGATGGACAGCATGGAGCGCAAGGCGTTCAGGCCCGAGTCGCTCATGGTGTCTATGCACACGGCGCAATACCCTTCGGCCTCGGCGTCTTTGCCCGCATCCATGATGGAGATGTCGGCCAGCACCGAATCGTGTTCGCTGGTGTAGTTGGCCGGCGCCGCGCGCACCGGCCGGAAGTCGAATTCGATATCCGGTCCCAGCTGGACCGCCTGCATCTGCGCCATGCGTTGCTGGCGGCTCTCTTCGCCCATCGGAAAAGGAACGATCACCAGCACCTTGCGCATCTCAACGAACCTCCATCCACGGCATCTCCAAGCCGCGGCGCTGCTCGAAAGCCGCAATATCGGCCTCGTGCGCCAGCGTCAGTCCTATTTCGTCCTGGCCGCTCAGCAGACACTTTTTCTTGAACGGATCGATCTCGAAGCGGTAAACGACGCCGTCCGGGCCCGTCACGGTCTGCCGCTCGAGATCGGCAACCACATCAACCCCTGGCAACGCGTGTACAGCCGCGCGCAGGCGCGACAAATCCGCCTCGGGCAGGATGACCGTGAGCAACCCGTTCTTGAAACTGTTCTCGAAAAAGATATCGCCAAAACTCGATGCAACCACCACCCGGATGCCGTACCCGGCCAGCGCCCAAACCGCGGCTTCGCGCGAGGAACCGCAGCCGAAATTCGCGGCCGCCACCAGAATCCGGGCCGCTTTAAAGGGCGGCTGGTTGAGCACGAAATCCGGCTTGTCGCGGCCTTGTGTGTCGAAGCGCAGGTCATGGAACAAAAAGCGCCCGTAATTCGACGCGCGCGGATGATGGAGAAATCGCGCCGGCACGATGCGATCGGTATCCATGTCCGACAGGTCGATGGCGGCCGCCATCGCGCGCAGGGTAGTGAAGGGTTCCATCAGTCGAGCGTCCTCATGTCAGTGAGCTTTCCGGTAACCGCGGCCGCCGCCGCCATGGCCGGACTCATGAGATGCGTGCGCACCTTCGCGCCCTGGCGGCCTTCGAAATTGCGGTTCGAGGTCGAGGCGATACGTTCGCCGGGCGCGCCGATGTCGCCGTTCATGCCAACACACATGGAGCAGGCGGAATCGCGCCACTCGAAACCTGCGGCAAGAAAAATCCGGTCCAGGCCCTCGGCCTCGGCCGCGTCTTTTACCAGCCCCGACCCGGGCGAGACAAACGCGGGCACCACGGCGCGCCGGCCCTTGGCGACCGCGGCGGCGGCGCGCAGGTCGGTTATACGGCCGTTGGTGCACGAGCCGATGAATACGCGGTCCACGGCGACCGAGGTCAGCGGAGTTCCCGGCGCCAGGCCCATGTATTCAAGCGCATGCGCCATGGTCGCCCGGCGCTCCGCACTGTCGGCCTTGGCAGGGTCGGGAACAACACCGCTGATCGGCGACGCGTCCTGCGGACTGGTGCCCCAGGTGACCATAGGCTCCAGGACCGAGGCGTCGATGCTCAGTTCGCGATCGAAACGCGCACCGGCGTCGCTTAGCAGCGTGCGCCAGAATCGCAGCGCACGATCCCACGCCGCGCCATGCGGCGCAAAAGGCTTGCTATCGAGGTAGGCGAAGGTGGTGTCATCCGGAGCGATCAGCCCGCAGCGTGCGCCGGCTTCGATAGACATATTGCAGAGGGTCAGACGGCCTTCCATGTCGAGTGAACGGATCGCCTCGCCGCTGTATTCGAAAGAATGGCCCGCGCCGCCGCCGGCCCCGATTTTGGCGATGATCGCAAGGATCAAGTCCTTCGCCGTGATGCCTGCGCAAAAACCGCCTGACACATCGATGCGCATCTGGCGCGGCCGCTTCTGCCACAGCGTCTGCGTCGCCAGCACATGCGCGACCTCGGAAGCGCCAATGCCGAATGCGAGCGCCCCCAGTGCGCCATGGGTCGAAGTGTGCGAATCGCCGCATACCAGCGTGGCGCCCGGCAAGGTGATGCCCTGTTCAGGGCCAACCACATGCACGATGCCGCGCCGTACGTCACCCAGCCCGAAATGCACGATGTGGTGCCGGCTCGCGTTCTCGGCCAGCCCGTCGATCTTGCTCTTGTATCTGTCCGCCATGACCACACCGGGCGGGTTGACCGTTGGTACGTAGTGGTCCGCCGTCGCAAACGTCAGATCGGGGCGGCGAACTTTGCGGCCCGATTCGCGCAACTGCGCGAAGGCGTGGAAACTGCCCTCGTGCAGCAGGTGGCGATCAATGTACAAAAGTGTCCGGCCGCCCGGATCCCGCGCGACCTCGTGGCGCCGCCAGATCTTGTCAAATAGGGTTTGAGGCGCCGTACCGCTCATTTAGCGTTCTGCTTTTTCTCGGGCTGGTGCCCAATCGAATCGGCGTACTTGTCGAGATGCTCCTGCGGAAGGAACTCGTTTTCAAGCGCGCGAATCGTGTCGAACCCCGCGAAGGTGTGCACGTCGCCGAGCGGATGCTTCTTGAAAGCGTCGATAAACGCGGCCTCGGCCAGCGGACCCTCATCGCGCAACTTCACGGCGATGTCGTAGACCGCCTGCAAGGTGGCACGCATCGTGGTTCCGGCGGTGATGGTCATGGCGATACCGAGTTGCTGCATCTGCTCAAGGCTCATGCGCGGCGAAACGCCAGTCATGTTGTAGAACACCGGGCCACGCACTTGCTCGCACACGCGCTCGACTTCCGCGATGCTGGTCGGCCCTTCGACGAAGGCCATGTCAGCGCCGGCTTCCAGGTAGGCATTGACGCGGTCGATCGCATCGCTCAGTGACCCGCCGTGTGCACCACGCGCATCGCTTCGGGCGATGAGGACGAAATCGGGATCCAGCTCCCGCCTGGCCCGGTCGGCGGCGCGGATTTTACCGACGGCCTCCACCAGCGGAATCACTTCGCGGCCCGCGACATGGCCGCAGCGCTTGGGCGCAACCTGGTCTTCGATGTGAATGCCCGCTACCCCCGTCTGTATGTATTCGCGCACGCAGCGCATGACGTTAATGGCGTTTCCATAGCCGTTGTCCGCATCGGCAATGACCGGTACCGACACCGCGTTGGCGATGTTGCGCGCGTTCGCCTGCATCTCCGTCATGGTCGTGAGGCCCGCATCGGGCATGCCGAGCAGCGAGAGCGAAGTCCCGTATCCCGACATGTAGATGGCCGGGAAGCCGACATGGTCGAGCACCTTGGCACTCATGGCGTTATAGCAACCGGGAATGAACAGGGTCTTGCCCTGTTGCAGCAACTCGCGCAGACGGCGGGTCGCTTTCACCTTGGTAGCATGATTGGTATCGGTAGTCTGCATGGAACGCTTCGTGGATGAAATTTAAAGCGGGTAACCGCAGGATATTCAGGATTGCGCGGCTTTCCAGGCATCCAGAATCTCACTGCCGGTGGCTGCCGTAGGCTGTCCCGAACTCGCCGACGCAGGTATAGGCTTTTTGCAGATCGATGTTGATCAACGCCGGCCGGTGGCCGAAGCCGAACCGTTTGCGTGTCGGATTCGCCTTGATTTCCGCGTATAGCTGGCGGGCGGTTTTGCTGGATGCTTCCATTCCTACTTGCTCCGGATGGTCCTAAAAAACAGGGCCGTTGCGTCAGGCTTGCGCGGTCTCGTGGCACGAAGATTTGTGTTGATTCTAGGTAGCCTTGCTCGCCCACGTACCAATTCCAAAACTTATATTGTCAAATATCCGGAATTCAAATTCCAAATATCATTCCCTTTCCGATTCTTGTTCAGCACCTACTACAAAAATGAATCTTCGCTCGCTGGATTTGAATCTGCTGCTAATCTTCGATGCTGTCTACAACGAACGCAGCATCTCCATGGCCGCACGCAAGTTGCACCTGTCGCAGCCGACTGTGAGCAACGCCTTGGCCAGACTGCGGGAGCGGCTGCAAGATCCCCTGTTCGAGCGCAGTTCGCAGGGCATGGCGCCCACCATGCGCGCCAAATCGCTGGCCGAGCCTATCCGCCAGGCCCTGGACGTGCTGGAGCGCGGATTGCGCGGGAGCGATGCTTTCGAATTCAAGCAATCAACCCGCGAATTCGTGGTTGCGGTGGAAGATTACGGTGAAACCATTATTCTTCCGCGCTTTTTTGACTGGTTGGGCGAGGTCGCACCTCATATCCGAATCAAGATTCGGCCCGAACCCAGCACACTGCTCAAAGTCGCCCTGCGCGACGGTACCGTCGATCTGGCGCTGGACTATTTCGCGTTGCGCGATCCCGCATACCGCAACAAATGCGTGCTCACAGAGACCTTGCTGAGCCTGTCGCGAAGAGACCATCCCGAGGTCGGCGAAAAACTCAACCTGGAGACCTATCTCGCGCTGCGGCACGTGGTGCTCGCCCAGCGGACGGACTCCATGCCCATGATCGATCTGGCTTTGTCCAAACGCGGCCTTCAGCGCCATATTGCAATGACCGTCCCGCACTTCCTGTCCATGCCGATGATGGTGCAAAGCTCGAAAATGATCTGTACGCTGCCCCGCCGCATGGCGCATCTTTATGCCGACCACTTCCGGCTGAAGACACACGCAGTGCCGCTACGCACACCGCAATTTCCGCTGTACTTGATCTGGCATGACTCGGTCGATGGCGACACCGGGCACCAATGGTTCCGCAACCATCTGATCGAGTTCTGCCAGCGGCTTTAAACCACGGAACGAAGGGAATGCGGCGGTATCGCCTTTCCCTGCGACCGATCGGAGTCGATGCGACCAAGCGCCAGCGCCGCACGCTGTAGCGACGGCAACCACTGCCTGGCCTTTGCAGCGCTAAAACGCATGATCGGCGCCTGGATCGCAATACAAAGGTTGGACAGGTTGGACGGGCTGGTGCTGGACACATGCACTGCGATACACAGCAAGCCAGGTAGAAACTCTTCATCGTCGAGCGCGTAGCCAGCCTTGCGCACGCGCAAAAGCTCGCGCTCCAAGCGCTGCGGATCGGTGATGGTCTTGGCGGTGCATTTCTCCAGCGGCGCATTGGTCAAGAGGCGGCTACGCTGCTGCGCACTCATCTGCGCAAGAAAAACCTTGCCGCTGGCGCAACAATGGACCGGCACGCTCGAGCCCGGGTGCAGGTAAAAGCGCAGCGGCGCGGCGGTCTCTACGCGGTCGAGATATACCACTTCGCCGCCGGACAGCGCCGTGATGTTGCAGCTTTCGCCAACTTCTTCGACCAGGCGCCGCAAGACCATGTGACGCGCGCCATGATGGGTATCGTTGAGCAGCAGATTTTCGGCAAGACGGCGCAGCCGGGTGCCCGTGCCATAGTGGCGGCCATCGCTTTCACGCTGCAAAAGTCTGGCCGACTCGAGTTGCTGCAGCATGCGGTGCAGCGTGGGCTTGGGCAAGCCGGTGTTCTGCACCAGGCTTTGCAGCGAATGGCCTTGGTCGCTGGCGGCCATTACTTCGAGCAGCGCGACCAGCCGCAGGATGGGTGTATCGCCGCTGGGTTCCGCGACCTGGAGTTCTACCTCTGGTTTGGCTTTCATGCTACGGCAATGATAGCGTCATTCAAAAAACAAGACAAAACGTATCGTTTTTTAGATCGTGTTGACTTGTCCGGAGTGTTCCGTTATTCTCCGAAATTCCATTTATCGGAACAATTTGTACCGAATAATATACAAGAACCTTCACGAAAGTCCGTTCCATGTCCCCTAAAGAAGCCATGCCTCGCGCCGCCGTCACCGGCATGCAGAAAATGACACCGTCCGAGGCTTTCGTCGAAACGATGGTCGCCAACAACGTGACCGACATCTTCGGCATCATGGGCTCGGCCTTCATGGACGCGATGGATATCTTCGCGCCGGCCGGAATCCGTCTTATTCCGGTGGTGCACGAGCAGGGCGCCGGCCACATGGCGGACGGTTATGCGCGCGTCAGCGGCCGGCACGGCGTGGTGATCGGCCAGAACGGCCCCGGCATAAGCAACTGTGTGACCGCAATCGCGGCTGCCTACTGGTCGCACAGTCCGGTCGTGATCGTGACGCCCGAAACCGGCTCCATGGGAATGGGACTGGGCGGCTTCCAGGAGGCGAACCAGTTGCCGATGTTCCAGGAGTTCACCAAGTACCAGGGCCACGTCAACAATCCCAAGCGCATGGGCGAGTACACCGCGCGCTGTTTCGACCGCGCGATGTCGGAGATGGGCCCGACCCAGTTGAACATCCCGCGCGATTACTTTTACGGCGAAATAAATTGCGAGATTGCGAAGCCGATGCGGGTCGAACGCGGCGCGGGCGGCGAGAACAGCCTGAATGAGGCCGTTGACTTGCTGGCAGGCGCGAAGTTCCCCGTCATCCTGGCCGGCGGCGGTGTGGTGATGGGCGAAGCAGTCGAGGAGTGCCGGGCCCTGGCCGAGCGCCTGGGCGCACCGGTTGTCGTAGGTTATCTACGCAACGATGCTTTCCCGGCCAGCCATCCTCTGTGGGCCGGCCCGCTGGGCTACCAGGGTTCCAAGGCGGCGATGAAGTTGGTGGCCCAGGCTGACGTGGTGCTGGCGCTCGGATCGCGCCTGGGGCCGTTTGGCACCTTGCCGCAACATGGTATCGACTACTGGCCAAAAGACGCGAAGATCATCCAGGTCGAGGCCGACCACACCAACCTCGGGCTGGTCAAGAAGATCACCGTCGGCATCCATGGCGATGCCAAGGCAACGGCAGCCGCCTTGATGAAGCGCCTTGAGGGCAAGAAGCTCGCATGCGACGCCACCAAGGCTGCACGTGCACAAACTGTCAAGAATGAGAAGGCCGCTTGGGAGAAAGAACTCGATGAATGGACGCACGAACGCGACCCCTACAGCCTGGACATGATCGAGGAGCAATCGAAGGAAGACGGCAACTGGCTGCATCCGCGCCAGGTGCTGCGCGAACTTGAAAAGGCCATGCCGCCGCGCGCCATGGTCTCGACCGACATCGGCAACATCAACGCGGTGGCCAACAGCTACTTGCGTTTCGAGGAGCCGCGCAGCTTCTTCGCGCCGATGAGTTTCGGCAACTGCGGCTACGCCCTGCCAACCATCATCGGCGCCAAATGCGCGGCGCCCGATCGCCCGGCGATCGCCTACGCTGGCGACGGCGCGTGGGGCATGAGCATGTCCGAGATCATGACCTGCGTGCGCCACGACATTGCGGTGACCGCGGTGGTGTTCCACAACCGCCAATGGGGCGCCGAGAAAAAGAACCAGGTCGATTTCTACAACCGCCGCTTCGTCGCGGGCGAGCTCGACAACGAAAGTTTTGCCGGCATCGCGCGCGCCATGGGTGCCGAAGGCGTGGTCGTGGACAAGCTCGAAGACGTCGGGCCGGCGCTGAAAGCAGCCGTCGATGCACAAATGAAGCATGGCAAGACAACCGTTGTCGAGATCATGTGCACGCGCGAACTCGGCGACCCGTTCCGGCGCGACGCCTTGTCCAAACCGGTCCGTTTTCTCGACAAGTACAAGGACTACGTCTGACCTCGGCCGCCCTGCGCCGATTTCATGGCGGAATTCCTGCTGACGGTCAACGCCGGTTCGTCGTCGATCAAGTTTGCATTGTTTGCCAGGTCCGGCGCCGCCCAGTTGGCGCAGGGGAAGCTCACACGTGCGCGATGGGTTTGCCACGCCGACAAACTCGGCATGGACGTCAACGGGCGCCTGCGCCTGTACAACGGCTACGGCAGGCTCTTGCGCGACACAGTGCTCGCCGGTGCCGATGCAACACATGCCGGCGCCATGCGGGCGTTACTGGCCTGGCGGGAGCAACACGCCAGCACGATTTCTATCGCTGCGGTGGGGCACCGTATCGTGCATGGCGGTACGGGTTTCACCCGCCCGGTGCGGCTGAGCGCCCAGGTGCTGGCGGAACTGGCTGGTCTGGAAGCGCTGGCGCCGCTACACCAGCCGCATAACATGGCGGGCGTGCGCGCGGCCATGGACGCTTTCCCGGGCGTCTCGCAGATCGCCTGTTTCGACACGGCCTTCCATGCCACCCAGAGCGACGTCAACCGGCGCTTTGCGTTGCCGCGGGCGCTGCATGACCAAGGCGTTCAGCGTTACGGCTTTCACGGCCTTTCCTACGAGTCGATCCTGGCGCAGTTGCATGACCTCGACCCGCGCCTCGCGCGTGGCCGAGTGGTGGTGGCGCACCTGGGCAACGGCGCCTCGATGTGCGCGATGCAGGCGGGCCGCTCGGTTGCCACCACCATGAGTTTTTCGCCGCTGGACGGCCTGACAATGGGCACGCGTTGCGGCCGCCTGGACGCTGCCGTTGTCTTGTACCTTTTGCAGGCCAAGGGCATGACGGCGGACCAGGTCAACACGCTGCTTTTTCGCGAATCCGGGCTGCTGGGCCTGTCGGGCGTATCCAGCGACATGCGGGAACTGGAGGCCTCGCCGCTTCCGGCCGCGGCCGACGCTATTACGCACTTCGTCGAACAAGTGGTTCAACACCTTGGCAGCCTGGCGGCCGCGCTGCGCGGCGTAGATGCAATTATTTTCACCGGCGGCATCGGCGAAAACGCTGTCGCTGTACGCGAACGCGTAATGGCCGAATCCGCCTGGCTTGGACTGCGGCCTGACGTACCGGCAAACCGGCGTGGCGGACCCCGGCTTACGGTGGCGGGTAGTCCGGTTGTCGCGTGGGTGCTCAAGACCGATGAAGAGGCCGTTATTGCGCGGCATACCGCCCGCGTTCTAAGCGAGATGGCAAATTGACTGAACTGCGCCATGGTAGGCTGCGCCCATGTTCAAATTCCTGTCCCGCGAGCCGATCCACGACCCCCTCGCGTCGCCCACGCCGACGGCCTTTACCGAGATAAAAACCACCACCTGCTATATGTGTGCCTGCCGCTGCGGCATACGCGTGCATTTGCGCGATAACGGCAACGGACCCGAGGTGCGCTACATCGACGGCAATCCGGAGCATCCGATCAACCAGGGCGTGATCTGCGCCAAGGGCGCGTCGGGCATCCTGAAGCAGGTGTCGCCGGCGCGGTTGACGCAGCCACTGCTGCGCAAGGCTGGCAGCGACCGTGGCGCAGGTGAGTTCGAAACCATCTCATGGGAGAAAGCCTTCGAGATGTTGACCGAACGCCTGGGCAAGATCCGCGCGAGCGACCCGAAGAAGTTTGCGCTGTTCACCGGCCGCGACCAGATGCAGGCGCTGACCGGTTTGTTCGCGCGCCAGTTTGGCACGCCCAACTATGCGGCGCATGGCGGCTTTTGTTCGGTCAACATGGCCGCCGGCATGATCTACACGATTGGCGGCAGCTTCTGGGAGTTTGGCGGGCCGGACCTGGACCGCGCCAAACTGTTCATCATGATCGGCACGGCCGAGGACCACCACAGCAATCCGATGAAGATTGCGATCAGCAAGTTCAAGCGCTCGGGCGGTCGTTTCATTTCCGTTAACCCAATACGCACCGGGTATTCGGCGATTGCTGACGAGTGGATTCCGATCAAACCCGGCACCGACGGCGCGCTGTTCATGGCGCTGCTGCACGAACTGATCGCAACCGACCTGATCGACCACGCGTTCCTCAAGCGATTTACCAACGCGCCGCAACTGGTGGTGCTGGACGACTGCGACCGCCAAGGGCTGTTCGCGTTCGACCCCGATCCCGAAAAAGGCCCGCCGGGTGATGGCCGCAACCCCCATAACAAACTGGTGTGGGACAAGACATCCGGTTCGGTCCTTAACGCCTACCCCGAAGGCATTGCCGACGGGTGCGACCCTGCACTGGATGGCCACTACACACTGGCCGATGGCACCCGTGTGGTGCCCTCGTTCCAGCTGTTGCGCGAGCGCGTCGCCAGCTGCACGCCCGAGTGGGCTTCGGCCATCACCGGCATCAACGCCGACCGCATCCGCAAACTGGCCCGCGAGATGGGCGACACGGCGCTAAAGCAAGCCTTCGAGATGCCGATTCCCTGGACCGATGCCTGGGGCAAAGTGCATCCAACCACGCAGGCGCGACCGGTTGCCTTCCACGCCATGCGCGGCCTGGCGGCGCACTCCAATGGCTTTCAGACCATCCGCGCGCTGGCCGTGCTGATGAGTGTGCTGGGTACCATCGACGCGCCGGGCGGATTTCGGCATAAGGCGCCTTACCCGCGCCACATCGTGCCCAACTACCGCGCTTTCAACTCGCCGGAAATGATCCAGCCCAACACGCCGCTCAACGCCGCGCCGCTGGGTTTTCCGGCGCACCCGGACGAACTGGCGATCAACACTGACGGGTCGCCGATCCGCATCGACCATGCCTTCAGCTGGGAGCACCCACTGTCGGCGCACGGCATGATGCACAACGTCATTACCAATGCCGCCCGGGGCGACCCATACCGCATCGACACGCTGCTGATCTTCATGGCCAACATGGCCTGGAACAGCAGCATGAACACCATGGCCGTGCGCGAGATGCTGAACCGCAAGGACGGTCCTGACGGGAAGACGGGCGAATACATGATCCCGTTCCTGGTGGTGTGTGACGCGTTCCAGAGCGAGACGGTTGCCTTTGCCGATCTGGTGTTGCCCGACACCACCTACCTTGAACGCCACGACGTGATGAGCATGCTGGACCGGCCGATCTCCGAGTTCGACGGGCCGGTGGACTCGGTGCGTGTGCCGGTGGTGCCACCGACCGGGCAATGCAAGCCGTTTCAAGAAGTCTTGATCGAGCTGGCATCACGCCTTAAATTCCCGGCCTTCACCACGTCCGAAGGTGGGCGCAAGTTCACCGGTTACCCCGACTTTGTCGTCAACTTTCAGCCACAACCGGGCATCGGATTCTTGATGGGCTGGCGCGGCAAGAACGGCGACCAGCACCTGCGCGGCGAGCCCAACCCGAAGCAGTGGGAAGCCTACGCGCAGAACAACTGCGTGTTTCAGTACCACATGCCCGAGACCATGCACTACATGCGCAACTGGAACCGCGAGTACCTGGACTTTGCAAAAGAAAAAGGGTGGCGCCAGAAGAACGACCCGGTACAGCTGGCTCTGTACTCCGACACCTTGCAGAGTTTCCGGCTGGCCGCGCAAGGCAAGAGTTCATGCCGCCAGCCACCCGACCATTTGCGTGAACGCATAGCGACCTACTTCGACCCGCTGCCCTTCTGGTACGCGCCGCTCGAAGAGGCGGCCACCGACCTGCAGGCTTACCCGCTCAACGCCATTACCCAACGCCCGATGGCGATGTACCACTCGTGGGATTCGCAGAACGCCTGGCTGCGGCAGATCCACAGCCACAACTATTTGCATGTCAATCCGCTTACCGCACAGGCCGCTGGCATCGCCGATGGCGGCTGGTGCTGGGTCGAGAGCCAGTGGGGCAAGGTGCGCTGCATGCTGCGCACCAGCGAGGCGGTGGAACCCGGCACGGTGTGGACCTGGAACGCGATCGGCAAGGCAGATGGTGCGTGGCAACTCGCGCCCGGCGCGGATGAAGCGCGCAAGGGCTTCTTGCTGAACCACCTGATTACCGAAGAGCTGCCGTTTGCGGGCGGTGCCGTCGCCGTACCGGCCCAGAGCGGCAACGCTGCTGGCGCGTCCGGCGCCTCTGACGGCATAGCCGCGCCAGTCATGAAGACCATCAGCAACTCGGACCCCATCACGGGACAAGCCGGCTGGTACGACGTGCGTGTGCGCATCCGCCCGGCCGACCCCGAAGAGCCGGAAGAAACCTTTCCGCAGGTTGCGAGTACACCCGCCCCGCCGGGTGTGCTGGGCAAAGCTGCCAGTGTGTTGACCTATTTCGCGGGGCGCAAAACATCATGATGGGCTGGCTCAAGGACATACTGGGGACGAACAATGCAGGGTCGAACCATGCGGTGACGCAGGCGCGGGGCCTGTCACGGCCAAACACTTCAACAAGTGTTGCGATGGCTGGCCCATCCATTCCGGTTCCGATCCGCATCCCGGTCCGCTCTGAATCTTCCGTCCCCTCCCGTTCGGGGGCCGGCGCAACGCCGGTTGGCAAAACCAACCTCAAGTCAACAGCCAGCGTCCGCGCCCAACCGGGGGAAACGCTGGCTATCCAATTGGCACTGGTCATAGACCTCAACGTCTGCGTAGGCTGCCACGCCTGCGTCACGTCGTGCAAGCAATGGAACACCTCCGGCAGCGCCGGCCCGCTGGCCGACGAGGCGCCCTACGGCGCCAACCCAACCGGCACATTCTTCAACCGCGTGCAAACTTATGAGGCCGGAAGCTTCCCCGGCACCGAGACCATCCATTTCCCCAAGAGCTGCCTGCATTGCGAAGACCCGCCCTGCGTGCCGGTATGCCCCACCGGCGCCAGCTACAAACGCAAGGAAGACGGCATCGTACTGGTGGACTACGACAAATGCATAGGCTGCAAGTACTGCGCCTGGGCCTGCCCCTACGGCGCGCGCGAGCTCGACGAAGAACGCCAGGTCATGACCAAATGCACCCTGTGCGTGGACCGTATCTACGACGAGCATTTGCCAAAGGAAGACCGCAAGCCCGCCTGCGTCAAGGCCTGCCCCACCGGCGCGCGCCTGTTCGGCGACGTGAAGGACCCGGACTCCGAAGTGTCCAAGGCGATCCGCGAACGCGGCGGATATTCGCTGATGCCCGAGTGGGAAACGCAGCCAGCGAATCAGTATTTGCCGCAGCGTATTACCCCGCCAACGGAGCATTAAGCCGCAATGCACCCTGCCTTCTCCATTCTGTTTTTCACCACCCTGGCCGGCGCCGCGCAGGGCCTGGTCGTGTTGCTGGCCCTGTCGGCATTGGGCCGTGTTCCGCTGGCGCCGAACTTTGTCGTGATGGCTCTCGAAGTTGCCGAAGTTCTACTCATAGCAGGCCTTGGCGCATCTTTCCTCCACCTGGGCCGCAAGATGCAGGCCTGGCGCGCGGTGCTGATGTGGCGCACGTCGTGGATGTCGCGCGAGGTCATCGTGTTGCCAGCCTTCATCGTGCTGGTAGCCGTATGGTGGTACTCGATACGCGCCTTCGCAAAAATGCCGACGCCCATCGCCACGCCGCTACCCAGCCAGTGGTGGTGGCTGCTGCCCGCCCTGGTGCTGGCCGGCGCGCTGGTGCTGTGGTACTGCACCGCAATGATTTACGCCTGCCTGCGTTTTATAGAAGAGTGGGCGCACCCACTGACCATCATCAACTTCACGCTCATCGGCCTGTCGTCGGGCATGGTGCTGGGCTGTGCACTAGCCGCGCTGAAAGGCGACGTGGTGCTGATCCAGTCTTCAGGGCTCAGCACCCTGGTGATCACGCTGCTGGCCTGGGCCGTGCGTGGCGTGTCGCTACGGCGCAATGCGGGGATCAAACACAAATCGACGCTGCAGTCGGCCACCGGCATCCAGTCGCCCAAGCTGGTGCAGAAGGCTATGGGCATGTCGGCCGGGTCGTTCAATACGCGGGAGTTTTTTCACGGGGCCAAGGCGGCGACCGTGAGAAACGTGAAGGTGGGTTTTCAGGTGCTGGCGTTTGGGCTGCCGGCGCTGCTGATGGTGTGGGGCCTGCTAAGCCACACCGGACTGCCGTGGGTGCTGGCGATGATTGTGCAGGCGCCGGGGCTGATTGCGGAGCGCTGGTTCTTTTTTGCGCAGGCCAAGCATCCGCAGAATTTGTATTACCAGGTGGTGTCTTAAGCGAGTTGATTGAGCACGCCGCCCCACGCAGCACGTTAAATAGTTGCAATGGCAGAGACCCGCAATGAAGTTTTGGCTCGTCTGGGTGGGCTAGCGCTACTTCGCTGGCACCGGCGATTCGGAGCCGACACGAGCGTCGAACGTACATCCTCCGATATGAGGCTCAGGTGGCCCGTGGTATGGCTCTCAGTAAAGCCGTCTACCTCAACACCAATTATTGGATTCAATTGCGGGACGCCGAACGCGGGAAGGGATCCGCATCCGGCCTCGCACTGCTTAACCGCCTGCGAACGCTCGTTGCAGCCCGCAAGATCATCTGCATCGGCCATCTCACTTCGATGCTGGAAATAGCCAAGCAGCTTGAGGGCAGCGCCCGGGTGAGCACTGCACTCGTGGACGAATTGATTGAGCGCGTTGCGCTGACCGGTACTCAGGCGATACATAGCAACGTAGCGCACTTGGCGGCATTGGCGGAGATAATTCGAATCAGGCCAGTTCGAGGTGGCCAAGTTCTTACGCAGCGTCATGTTAAACCGCAGGGCATGCGGTATATATTGCATTGGTCACAAATGAAATCGCAGGGGAAACAAAGATGATGATTGTTTGCTCCGAGTGCAAGAAGGAATACTCCGACCAATCCAAGACTTGCGTTCATTGTGGCGCAAGGAACCCGAATAAGATGAGCGTTGCGGGTATGTTTGGCGTGGTTCTCTTGTTTGCGGTTGGCCTGTTTGTGGTTTTGATTGTCATCGGCAACATGTTGTACGACCCGAAGGAGCACTCGGCACAACTTGCCGTCGAGGAATGTCGCAAAGCAGAAAACGATGGGTTGCTCAGCATTGACGCGCGCCGTCTAGCGCGGGGTGCCTGCAACCTGCTTGAGCAGGAATATAAGAACAAGTATGGTCGTGCACCTTAGCTTGTGGGCTAACGGGTTGATCGATCGGACCGTCAGCGGCGATCCATGTTTTCACCATTCTTTGGTCTCAGTGCGCCGTTGCCGCCCAACTCATCGCCAACTATGTCCGCTGAGGAGTGCGTTGACGTGAACTCCAATTGCATCCCGCCACATGTTGCGTCTTTTATCGAGACGCTGAAGCAGGATGAAATGGTGTTTGAGATTTGGCTAATCGGCTCTCGCGTTAACGGCACGACGAACCCGTCATCAGATTGGGATATTCTGGTTAAGGCTAACACCGAAACTTCAGTACGTCCGAAGGATCACGCCGATATTGATGTCGTATGGTGCAGTCCGACCGGTACATGCTTGGCGGGAGGGTGCAGTCAGAACCTTGCATTTCAGTTCTCCGACTTCAGTTGGTCGGAGCGCGAAGGGAACGCGTCTTATACGGGGCGCAAGTTCACCGAGTACGAGTATGACGTGGCTCGAGATACATCAGAGCCGGTTCAAGTACGCACGCGGCAAAATGCCGTTCGCCTTTGGCGTCGTTAGAGAGTCGAGTGAGTGACGCTTTTAACAACACGTTGCACGCGACGTCCCTGCCTTCGCTTCGCTTCAGCAGGGCCACTTGTGAACCGGGGCGTTACGAGTAGGCCGCCTTCCACTGGAAGCCACGCCCAGGCGCAGGGCGTTGATCCACTTCACCATTGAGAATTGGGGGCGTACCGATCCTAAGCTGTTGGCAGCGAATAGACAACCAATTCATCGCGCTGCTCCGCCCCCACCGCGCGCCAAAACTCCCGCCCCTCCACGTTCTCCGCAAACACCAGCAAGTGGCATTTCTGAATCCCCGCCCGCCCCAGCGCAGCCAGCCCCTCCGCCACCATCTGGCGGTGGCCGCGTCCCATCGACGGCAAGGGATTGGCAAGCGGCTGGTGGCGGAGGG
>JANYBQ010000165.1 GCA_025360705.1 Betaproteobacteria bacterium
GTGCTGACCATGGGCTTGCCATTGCCCGCCTGATGGGCGCTGAAAAGGCTTCCAGAAAGGGATTTGCAGATAACGCCGGGTTGGGAATATACTGTTAATTCGTACAGTATTTATGGCATTCCGTTCCTACCTATGTCCAGGCTTTCCCTCGCTGCTCTTGCTGAAAGCGCTGTCATATGGCATGCCGATGAACTCGCCAGCCCGATCGGCGCGGTGCTGGCCACAGGCTATGCGGCGCTGGATGCGCAATTGCCCGGCGGCGGCTGGCCGGTCGGGGCGATGGTGGAAATTTTGCAAGCCCAAAGCGGCCAGAGCGAATGGCGTTTGCTGCTGCCGGCACTGGCCCGTTCAGGCTCGGGGCCGGTGGTGCTGGTGGGCGCGCCCCACACACCGTTTGGCCCCGGGCTCGCGGCCCAGGGGCTGGCTTCAGAACGTTTGTTGTGGATCGCCACTGCCGAGCTGGCATCGCGCATGTGGGCTTGCGAACAGGCCTTGCGATGTACCGACGTGGTCGCCGTACTGGTCTGGTTGCCGCAGGCCCGCTCCGAGCAGTTGCGGCGCCTGAACGTGGCTGCGGCAGAACACGCCAAACTGCTGTTCGTCATGCGCCCGGCCCAGGTGCAGACCGAATCGTCACCCGCGTCCCTGCGTTTGCTGGTTTCATTGCAGCCTGATAACGACGGTGTGCAGCTGGAAATCCTCAAGCGGCGCGGCCCGCCTTTGACGCAGCCGGTACGCCTTGCGGCCCGCAACGGTCGTTTGGCTGCATTGCTGTCGCGCAACCAGGGCCGTGCGGCAAACCGACCCGCGCGAGGCATGCGGGTAACGCTGCCAACCGATTGCGCCGTGGAGTCCGGTAATGCATTGGATCGCATTACAAACGCGTCCTGATGCAGCACCCACGGTGGCCGCTGAGGGCACGCCGGTGGATGCCATCCTGGCATTGGGCTGGTGGGCCTTGCAGTTCACGCCGCGGGTGGCGCAGGCCGGAGATGCCGTTGTGTTCGAGGTCTCGGACAGCGATCGGCTTTTCGGCGGCCGGCAACAGCTGATCGAACAGGTGCTTGCGTCCAGCTTGCAACTGGGGCCAGTAAAAGTGGCGCAAGCCCCAACATCCCTGGTGGCGCTGGCGCAGTTGCAGCTGGACCCGGCCGACTACCGGGGACCCGACCGTTTGCCGCTGGCCACGCTGCCCCAAGCCCGGGAACACCTGCCCACGCTGAAACGCCTGGGCTGCACCGTGTGGGGCGACTTGCGTGCCTTGCCGCGCGGTGGTGTGGCGCGGCGTTTTGGAGCCGGCTTGCTGGACGGGCTGGACCGCGCGTATGGCCTCAAGCCCGAGGTCTATACCTGGCTGCAAATACCCGAAGTTTTCGATGTCCTGCTGGAGCTTTTTGCACAGGTCGAAACCGCGCCGGCACTGATGTTCGCGGCACACCGCTTGTTGTCCCAATTGCGCATCTGGCTGCAGGCGCGACAGCGCGGCATCGTGGCGCTTGAACTGGTGTGGGAGATGGATGCCCGGCGCAACACGGCCACCCACGGCCAACTGCTGGTACGCACGGCAGAACCAACCCGCGACATGCAGCACATGCAGCGCCTGCTGGCTGAAAACCTGGCCCGTATCACCTTGCCGGCGCCGGTGCTGTACTTGCGGCTGCGTTCCGTAGAGACCGCCCTTTTGCCCGGTGTGAGCGATAGCCTGTTGCCGGATGAGCTGCTGGACGGCGATAGCCTGAACCACCTGCTGGAGCGTTTAAGCGCGCGTCTTGGCAAGGACTGTGTATTGCGGGTTATGCCGTACGCCGACCACCGTCCGGAACGCATGCAGATCTGGGTGGATTTTTGCAAGGAAAGCAAAGAGAGCAAGGCCGACCGACCATCTACCACTCCTGTATCTTCTGCTGCTGCGAAAAAACGAAAAATCAAGGTGGCGGCAGGTCCACAGACGGACCGATTGCTGTATCCGACCTGGCTGCTGGCAGCGCCCCTGAAGCTGGCTGTGCGAGATGACCGCCCGCTATACCAGGGGCCGCTGGCGCTACTTGCGGGTCCCCAGAGGCTGGAGGCCGCCTGGTGGGACGTGGCCGATGTACAACCGGCCCTGGCAGTGTCCGGCAAGCCTCTTGCCGCCTTGCGCGATTATTTTCTGGCGCGTAGCGAACAGGCCGGTTTGTTGTGGATTTACCGTGAACGCCTAACGGGTACACAACAGGAAGCCGCGTCGGCAAACAGACCGGCGAATGGGCAGGAAGCGAGCCATTGGTATTTGCAGGGCTTGTTTGGCTGATCCATGGCGACTCCGTTACCGGCTTATGCAGAACTGCATTGCCTCTCCAATTTCAGTTTTCAGCGCGGGGCTTCGCGACCGGAAGAATTGATAACGCGCGCGGCGGACCTGCAGTACACGGCGCTGGCCATCACCGACGAATGTTCGGTGGCGGGTGTTGTGCGTGCCCATACGCAAGCCAAGGCACTCGGGTTCAAACTGCTGCTGGGGGCGGAGTTCACCGTCAACAATTCAGAACCCGGCCCGGAGGTAAAACTGGTTGTGCTGGTGCACGACATGGAAGGCTGGGGCAATTTGTGCGAGTTCATTTCCGCCGCGCGCGGCAAGGTCCCCAAGGGAACTTATGCGGTGTCCTGGGATGGCAGCGATTTCGCGCTGTTGCAGCACTGCGAAGTCTTGCTGGTGCCGCCGCGTGGGATGGCTTTCGAAGCCTTGTGTGCTTACTGTCTGCGCGCCAAAAACCTGTTTGGAGAAAGGCTCTGGCTGGTGCTGGAGTTGTGGCGCGCACTGGACGACGACCTGTGGCAACAGATGCTGGCACAAGCAGGCGCATCTACCGGAGTCCCCCTGGTAGCGGCCGGCAACGTGCATATGCATGTACGTTCGCGCAAACCGCTGCAGGACGTCATAACCGCCGTGCGTCTTGGCAAACCCGTGTCGGAGTGCGGTTTCGAACTCCAGCCCAATGCCCAAGCGCATTTGCGTTCCCGGGGCAACTTGGCACGCATCTATCCAGCTGCGGCACTACAGGCCACGCTGACCATCGCGGCACGCTGCAACTTTTGCCTGGACGAACTGCGCGAGCATTACCAGTACCCGATAGAGACCGTGTTGCCGGGGCTGACGCCTGCGCAAACGCTGCGCCAGTTCACCTACCAGGGCATGCGCCATCGGTATCCGCAAGGAATTCCGGCCAAGGTGCAGGAACAGGTGGAGCACGAACTGGCATTGATCGCCGAACTCAAGTACGAGATGTACTTTTTGACCGTGCACGACATCGTGCGTTTCGCCCGGCAGCAAAACATTCTGTGCCAGGGCCGCGGCTCGGCCGCCAATTCGGCGGTTTGTTATTGCTTGCATGTGACAGAGATCGACCCCGATCGCACGAACTTGTTGTTCGAGCGTTTCATCAGCCGCGAACGCAACGAGCCACCCGACATCGACATCGACTTCGAACACCAGCGGCGCGAGGAAGTTATCCAGTACATCTACAGGAAATACGGCCACGACCGCGCCGCGTTGACGGCCGTGGTGGTGACTTATGGGCGCAAGAGCGCCATCCGCGATGTCGGCAAGGCGCTGGGGCTCGACGACGCGCTGGTCGATACGTTCGCCAGGGAGCAACGCTGGTTCGACACCGACGTCGTGCTGGTTCCCCAATTGGTGCAGTGCCTGGAAAAAGCCGGTGTGGGCCCCGAGGACCTGCGCCTCCACCAGTGGCTGGAATTGACCGAACAGCTACATGGTTTTCCGCGTCACCTGAGCCAGCACGTGGGCGGTTTCGTGTTGACGCAAGGCAAACTCACGCGCCTGGTGCCGGTGGAGAAAGCCGCTATGGATGCGCGCTTCGTGATCCAGTGGGAGAAGGACGACCTGGACGCCATGGGCCTGCTCAAGGTCGATGTGCTGGCACTGGGCATGCTCAGCGCCATTCGCCGCTGCCTGGAGTTCGTGGGCCGGAAACGCGGCGCCACCTTCCTGATGCAGGACATCCCGCCCAAGGATGAAGCTACCTACGACATGATCTGCGCCGCCGATACGGTGGGTGTGTTCCAGATCGAAAGCCGCGCGCAGATGAGCATGTTGCCGCGTTTGAAGCCGAGGGAGTTTTATGACCTGGTGGTCGAGGTGGCGATCGTCCGGCCTGGCCCGATTCAGGGTGACATGGTGCATCCCTATCTGAAGCGCAGGGAAGAAAAAGCGCGCGGTGGAAATTGGCAAGACCACTCGGATCCGCGACTGCATGCCGCGCTCGATCGCACGCTGGGGGTACCGATTTTCCAGGAGCAGGTAATGCAGATCGCCATGACGGCCGCGGGCTTCACGGCGGACGAAGCCGATAAGCTGCGCCGGTCGATGGCGGCCTGGAAGCGATCCGGAGGTGTTCACAAGTTCTACGACCGCATGGTGGATGGCATGGTCGCCAATAAATATCCACGGGAATTCGCGCAAAAAATCTTCCGCCAGATCGAAGGTTTCGGCGAATACGGTTTTCCGGAAAGCCATGCAGCCAGTTTCGCGCTGCTGGTGTATATCAGTTCGTGGCTCAAGCGCCATGAACCGGCCAGTTTCCTGGCCGCGTTGCTGAACGCGCAACCGCTGGGTTTCTACAGCCCGTCGCAACTGGTGCAGGACGCGCGCCGCCATGGGGTGCAAGTGCGCGCGGTGGATGTGATGCACAGCGACTGGGACTGCACGCTGGAAAACGATGCAACAGAGACGGCTGTGCGCCTCGGCCTTCGCCTGATCTCCAGCCTGAGCGCCGCAGTTGCCGAACGTATCGTCCAGGCGCGTGGCGAGTCCCCTTTCATCAGCACGGAAGACCTTGCAATACGCGCGCGGCTCGACCAGGGCGACCTAAAGGCCCTGGCTGGCGCGGACGCGTTAGCCGCACTTTCCGGCCATCGGCGTCAACAGGTTTGGGAAGCCTCGGCTCTCAAGCCCGCGCCCGGCCTGCTCAAAGCCGTACCGGTTAACGAAGACTGGCTGGAGTTGCCTGCGGCGACCGAAGGCGCCGAGGTGGTGTTCGACTATGCGTCCACCGGGCTGACGCTGCGCAGCCACCCGTTGGCGCTACTGCGCACGCGGCTTTCGAAAATGAAACTGCTCACTGCCGCGCAGTTGCGCGACGCGCCCAGCGGCCGCTTGGTGCGCGCGTGCGGCATCGTGGTCACGCGCCAGCAGCCGCAAACCGCCAAAGGCGTGGTGTTTGTCACGCTGGAGGATGAAACCGGCAGCGTCAACGTGATCGTATGGAAAAGCCTGCGCGAAAAACAGCGCGGCGAATTGCTGCATTCGCGTTTGATGGCGGTCTACGGCGTGTGGCAACGCGACGTGGAAAGCGGCGGCGAGGTACGCCATCTGGTGGCCAAACGGCTACGGGACCTGACGCCGTTATTGGGAAGTCTGGCCACGCAGAGCCGGGACTTTCATTGAACGGTTTTTACTGCCTTGATTGAGGAACATCAGGCTCAATCAAGGCGGTTGTCACGGCCGCGGAAAACGCGCTCGTCGTTCGAGGTCGTCCAGATCGATATGGTTGCGCATGTATTGCTGGCTTGCGTCCACCATCGGCTGGTGGTCCCAGCTGTGCAGCTTGCCTTTCGTCAAGGCGTCGTACACCAGGCGCCGGCGGCGCTGGCTGGCCAGCACCTGGGCATGCACCGCCGGCATATCCCAGCGCGTTTTTGCTTCCTCGATAAAAGACGCCAGCACAGCCTGGTGCTGGGGATCGGCTGCAAGATTTTCCATCTCGTCGGGGTCGGCCTGCAGATCGAACAACAGGTCGGGGTCCTGGCTCGAATGGATGAATTTGTAGCGGCCGCGCCGGAGCATGACCAGCGGTGCATTGCTGGCCTCGGCCATGTATTCGCCGATCACCTCGTCGTGGCCCTGGGCACCTTGCAGATGCGGCAGCAGGGACCGCCCGTCCAGCGGCAACGATGCGTCGATGTGGCCACCAGCCAACTCGACGAAAGTTGGTAAAAGGTCGATCGTCGATACCGATTGAGCCACCTTGCGCGGCGCGAATCGTCCGGGCGCGTGGATCACCATCGGTACACGCGCGGCGCCTTCAAACCAGTGCATCTTGTACCAAAGCCCGCGTTCGCCGAGCATGTCGCCGTGGTCGCCCGAAAATACGATGACGGTGTCGTCGCTAAGTCCGCAGGCCTCCAGCGTCTTGACCAGTTTGCCGATGTTCGAATCGATGTAGCTGCAAGCCCCGAAATAGGCGCGCCGGGCTTTGCGGATGGCATCCGCCGGCATGGTCTGGCCCCACAGGTCGATCACCTTGAGCAGGCGCTGCGAATGTGGGTCCTGCCGGTCTTGCGGTATGGCAATCCGCGGCATTGGAATTTCGTCGTCGCGGTACAGGTAGTAGAACTCGGCCGGAATCGCGTACGGGTCGTGCGGATGTGTCATCGACACCGTCAGGCAGAACGGCTTGCCGGGTGTGTTGCGCGCATGGTCGAAAAGATATTGGTTGGCCTTGTGCACTACCTCTTCGTCAAAGTCCAACTGGTTGGTGCGCACGCAGGTGCCGGCTTGCAGCACCGATGACATGTTGTGATACCAGCTGGGACGCACGTCGGGCTCGTCCCAGTTCACGGTCCAGCCGTAGTCGGCGGGGTAGATGTCGCTGGTCAGCCGTTCTTCATAACCGTGCAATTGGTCCGGGCCGCAAAAATGCATCTTGCCCGACAAGGCGGTGCGGTACCCCAGCCGACGCAGGTAATGGGCGTAGGTAGGAACGTCCGCCGGGAAATCCGCCGCGTTGTCGTAGGCGCCGATCTTCGATGGCAGTTGCCCGCTTACCAGACTGAAACGCGAAGGCGCGCACAAGGGACTGTTGCAATAGGCGGAGTCGAACACCACACCGCTGGCAGCGAGGCGGCTCAGGTGCGGCATCTTTATAGGTGTGTTTCCGCCATGGATCGGCAGCAGGGGGGCGGCCATCTGGTCGGCCATGATGAACAAAATGTTAGGGCGTTGCTGGGGCATGGTGTAACTATATCCTTGACTGTTGGGGCGGCAATCGGACAAGCACCATCGTCCGGCCAAGCGGCCACTGGGTAAACATTGGTTCGTGCTGGTGTGCAGCGGTCAGCGCGCGGCCGACGCGGGAGGCCGGCTGTCCCGACCGATTTTGCTTTTGCCAGTTGCTGGCCGATGCCGCGCCAAGAGCCGTTGTGGCGCTGTGTGGCGACCGATTTGCCAAGGTAGACTGCGGCATGTCAGAACCCCGAAAACCCGACGAGCGCGTGCTGGAAGTGTTGCGTGCCAGCAGCGCCTTCGGTGGGCTGGACGAGCGTGTATTGCGCGATTTGGGCGAGTTCCTGGAACTTCAATTTGTACCTGGCGGCAACATTGTCTATTGCGAAGGTGACCAGGCCACCACCATGTTTTTTCTGGTTAGTGGACGCCTGCGTGTTTCGCGCCGCGACAAGAACGGGGCATTGCAGCTCTACAACGAAATACGTCCCGGAGAAAGTGTCGGTGAGACGGGTCTGATTTTGCAGCAGCCGCGCTCGGCCGACATCACGGCCTTGCGCGACTCGACCGTGGCCATGTTAAGCCGGGCCGACTTCGAGCGCGTGTTGACCTTGCATCCCCTGGCGCTTAACCGTGTGTTCGCGCAGGCGATCTACAACCAGTTGCGCCACTCGTCACAAGTCGTCGAACGCCGGCATGCGCAGATTTTTGTCGTCATCCCCGTGGCCCCCGGCGCGGATTCGCATGCGGCCGCCACCGGTTTGACCAGCGCGTTTGCCCGGATAGGACGCGCGCACCACGTCGCGCCTGCGGCCGGGCAAGCGGACCCGGATATCACGTGCGCTTGGCCGGGGCGAGACCGCTACGATGAACTGGAAGAGCAATTCGATTTTTTGATCTACGAGGCCGATGGCAGTGGGTCTTCCTGGACCCGTCGCGCGTTTCGCCAGGCCGACCAGGTAATTTTTGTAGCCGATGCGCATGCATCGACGCAGGTCGGTGACTTGGAGCAGCGCTTGAGCGAAGAGCCGGGCTTTGCCATGAAACGCAAACATCTGGTGCTGTTGCATCCAGCCCAAACCGCCGAACCGGCGGGGCCTGCCCGCTGGCGCGAAGGTCGCGAGTTCGAGCGCGTTTACCCGGTGCGCCAGCAAAACCGGAGCGACTATACGCGCTTGGCGCGGTTCCTGACCGGTACTGCCGTGGGTGTCGTACTGGGCGGGGGAGGCGCGCGCGGTTTCGCGCACCTGGGAGTGCTGCGTGCGCTGGAACAGTCAGGCATCGTGGTCGACCTGATCGGCGGCAACAGCATGGGCGCGTTGATCGGGGCGCAGTACGCCTGCGGCGTGCCGCTGGACGAGATCCGTGAACGCACGATGCGCTTCGCACTGGGCGGGGAGCGTCCGACGATCCCGGTCATTTCCATCGTATCGGGCCGGCGCGTGGAGCGCGACCTGCAAAAGATGTTTGGCGACCGCCAGGTGGACGGCCTTTGGCGGCCCTTTTTCGCTGCCGCGTGTAATTTGAGCCGGGCCTGCACCACGGTGCAGGACAGCGGGCCGTTGTGGCGCGCGGTGCTGGCCAGCAACTCGCCGGTCGGTTTGTTTCCACCCGTGGTGTACAAGGGCGACCTGCTGGTGGACGGGGCCATTTTGGAAAACGTCCCGGTCGGTGCCATGCGCGTGCGCCTGGGCACGCCACTTGAAAAGCGGCGCGGCAACGGAACGATTATTGCGATCGACGTGGATGTACAGGACTACATGGGCGTTGACCCTAGCCTGACCCGCCTGTCGGCGTGGCGCACGATTCAAGGCTATTTCAGGCCCGGCATGCCGGCCTCGCCCGGTATTGGCGACATCCTGTACCGGGCTGGCCACATCGGCGGCTTGAACCAGCGCGGACGGACGATTGCCCAGTCGGACCACTATCTGGAGCCGCCGGTGGCCGCGTTTCCACTCATGGCCTACCGGCACGCAGCGGAAATCGCGGAAGTGGGTTATCGCTACGCGATGAAGCAAATCGGGCAGTGGGATAAACAGGTGGCTCGGGGTTGACGCACACCGCATTGCCACTTTCGCTGAGCCAGCGCGAGGTCTGGCGCGACCAATGCACCTGGCCCGGCAGTGTGCACCTGATGATTGGCGGCGGCGGGTTTCTCCGTGGACCGTTTGACATTGCGCGATGCAAGCAGGCGCTGACCCTGCTGGTAGCGGAAAACGACGCCTTGCGGCTGGCGCCGCTTACGGACGGCAGCCAAAACCTGCTGGCGTCGTTCGATCCGATGCTGGATCTGGTGGACATCGGTACCGCGACAGACCCGGCGCAGGCCATGCAGGCCTGGTGGCGGAGTGCGATAAACCGGCCGTTTCCGTTCGATGGCACGCCCCCATGGCGTTTTGCGGTGTTGCGCGCTGATGATCGTTTACATGGCCTGGTGATGCAGTTCCACCATCTGGTAATGGATGGCTGGGGCACTTCGCGGGTCATCACGCGTTGGAGCGAACTCTATAACCTGCTTGAGTCCGATCGAGCCGTCGTTCAGCGTTGCGGCCCCAGTTACCGGCAATTTATTGAAGAGTCCAATCTGTACGCGCAGTCCGACGCGTTTGAGCGGGATGCGGCTTATTGGAAAGGGCGGATACCGGAGTTGCCGCCACCGGTCATCGAACGGCGGATCGAAGACGCGCGGCGGAATGGTCTTGCCGCGGCCCGAATCGTTGTCCAACCGATAAAACGCGCTGATTACAACCAGTTGTCGGGTCAGGCTACGTTGCAGGGCGTAACGCCTTTCAATTTGTTCCTGGCCGCGCTGGCGCTTTATTTCACGCATGTCGGCAATCAGCCCAACGTGTTGATCGGGGTGCCTACGCTGAACCGCAGAGGACACCGTTATATGCAGACGCCGGGCATGTTCGTGGGTGTGCTGGCGCTGAACATTCACGTTGCACCCGGCATGACGGTGGCAGCCGTGGTGGCTGCGGCGGGAGCCTCGACGCGCAGCGCTTTGCGCCATCCGCGTTACCCTTTGAGTGAGTTGGGGCGCACGCTCGAAGTAGTACGCCGTGGCCGCGACGGCTTGTTCGACGTGCTGCTGTCGTTTGAACAGCAGGACTACGACGTGTCGTTCGGCGCTGCCAGGCGGGTCAACGCACACCAGTTCTTTTCGGGAATTGCGCGCTATCCGCTTGGGGTGACGGTGTGCGAATTTCACCCGGAGCAAGACCTGGAATTGGTGCTGGAAGGCAGCAGCGCCTGCTTCGCCGATGGCGAGGTGGAACTGCTGGGCCGGCGGCTCTGGTTCATCGCGCAGCAACTCGCGTTCGAACCGCGGACGCTGGTGCGGGACCTGGAAATCCTGCCACCGCTTGAACGCGAGCATCTGTTGACCAGGCGGCACGAAGCCATCGTGCGTCATGCGGTGACGCAACCCTTTATCGCGCTTTTCGAGCGCCATGCCGCGCTGCAACCGCAGGCCATCAGCCTGGTCTGGGACGGTGGCCAGATGGACTACCGGGCACTGGACCGCGCCGCGAACCGGCTGGCCCATCGTCTGGCGGCGCTCGGTGCCGGGCGCGACAGGATTGTGGCCGTGGCGATTGCGCGTTCGCCCGATCTGGTGGTGGCCGTACTGGCCATCGCGAAGGTCGGCGCCGCGTTCCTGCCGCTGGACCCGGAGGCACCGGTTGCCAGGCTGGCCGACATTCTGGAAGAAAGCGGCGCCGTGGCATTGCTGATTCAGGTAGGCAGCTGGGAACGGCTGGCGCACTTGCACGCACGTACGGCGGTGACCAGTTGGCAACAGGTAACGGCGGACGTTGCGCCGCAGGGGCAATTGCTAACACCGGCGCCGGGCGATCTGGCCTATGTGTTGTTCACCTCCGGCTCGACTGGCCGGCCCAAGGGCGTGATGGTTGAACATGCGACCTTGTCACGGCGCCTGGCCTGGCTGTCGCGTGTGTATGGGGTGGACGCCAGCGACCGGTCGGTGCTGGCCACGCAAGCCACCTTCGATCCGTCCCTGATTGAACTGTGCCTGCCTTTGATCCATGGAGGCAGTGTGGCGCTGGCGCCGGCCGGCCGTTTGCATCCAACTTCGGTCGCGGAATTTGCTGTCAGGCATGGTGCCACGATCATGGCGTTCGTGCCCTCGACGCTAAGCGGCTTTCTGGATGCCGTTGCCGGGCGGCCCGACCTGAAGCTGAGGGTCGCATGCTGCGGCGGCGAGGTTTTGTCGCCTGAACTTGCGCGGCGCTATTTGAGCGGTACGCGGGCGCGCTTGTTCAATGTGTATGGTCCAACCGAGGCCTGTATTTTTGCAACCGCGTGGGAGTGCCAAAACGCGTCCGATGCGACGGCGCTGCCGATTGGCATGCCCATCGACGACACGCTCATTTATGTGCTGGACGTGCAACTGCGGCCTTTACCTTATGGAATCGTTGGAGAGATATTCATCGGAGGCGACACACTTGCGCGCGGTTACCTGAACCGGCCTGAGTTGACGCGTGAATCCTTTGTGAGCGACCCGTTTCGACCGGGTGCGCGGATGTACCGCAGCGGTGACCGCGGCTGGCTGCGGCCCGACGGGCAACTGCATTTTGTGGGCCGCGTGGACCGCCAGATCAAGTTACGCGGCTACCGTATAGAACTGGGTGAAATCGAGGCGGCGATCCTGGCTCTGGAAGGCGTCACGCAGGCCGCGGTCAAACTGGTCGAACGTAGTGGTCGCCGGATGATCCATGCCTGGGTTGCCGCCAGTGGCGGCCAGGGGTCGGACAGCCTGCAACGCGGGTTGCGCGTGCGCCTGCCCGACTACATGATTCCAGCAGCCATCAGCGTATTGCCGTTATTGGCTACCGGGAGTGCAGGCAAGATCGACTACGACGCCCTGCCCGAAATCCCCGAACTGTTGCCGCGCGTGCTGGCGCGCGGCCCCGCCAACCAGCTCGAACGTGACTTGCTGTCCTTGTGGGAAGAAGTCCTGCAACGCACACCGTTGACAGTGCATGACAATTTCTTCGATGTGGGAGGCGATTCGCTTTCCGCGATGGGTATTCTCACGGGAGCCGAGCGCCTGATTGGACGCAAGATGCCGCTTTATCTGTTGACCGAACACCCAACGGTCGAACGTCTGGTACTGGCGCTGGAGGCAGAGGTCCAGCGGCCTGGACTGATGGTCGATTTCGGGCCGGCTACATCGCTTATTCCGCTGTATCTGGCGGCATCGGGTCACGGGGATTTAATGCGTTTCCAGACGCTTGCGAAGGCCATGGTCGGGGTCTGCGATTTGCGCATGTTGCAGCCCCCCTTCGCTGAGCCAGTCAAGCGCATCGTCGATCTGGCGGCGCTTTATGCCGACACCATACAGGCGCAGGGCAAGACCCCGGTTTTCATCGCCGGGTTTTCGGTAGGTGGCATCGCGGCGCTGGAAACCGCCCGTCTGCTAAAGCAACGCGGCGCGCCGGTGCGCGGCCTGATCCTGATCGATACGGTGTACCCGAAAGCGGTGTGGGGCGGCACCTTTTACTGGCGCGTGTTTGTATGGCTGGTGCGCAGTTTGCGCATCCATGACCTGAGCATCAATGGCCGGCGTCTGGGCACCATGGTGCACGACCCCGGCCTGGTTGGTCAGGTGATGGCCATGGGCGGCTACCGTGCCAGCGCGTTTACGGGGTCAACCATATTGATCAAAACGGCGGGGCTGTCGCGCTGGGACCAGGCATTGTTCAGTTCGTGGCGCAAGCTGCTGGGCCCCAAGCTGGTGGAGCGCAGGATCGCAGGTCTGCACGGATCGATTTTCGAATCCGCCAACGTTGGCGAGTTGGCCGCGCTGCTGGCAACCATCGTGGGCGATCCCGAATAGGCGAGACCGACATGTCCTTGCGCGATCAAATACCTTCAATGCGCTGCAAGCTGTATTTGCTGGTGTCGGCGATGCTGCTGCTGGTCGCGCTGGCGGTCGCCTGGAGCTCAACGCCGATGCGGGCCTGGCTTGACGCGGACCTGGTGGTGGCCTCGCTGCGGCGCTACGGTCAGGCGTTCGGGCCGGTCGCCGCGGTTTGCGGGTTTGCATTGGCGCTGACGCTGGCGGTTCCGCTGGTATTTCTTACGCTGGTGGCGCTGGTAGCCTATGGCCCGATGGCCGGGTTTGGCTGTGCCATGGCCGGGGCGCTGCTGGGTGCCGCCGCAAGTTACGCAATCGGATCGCTCCTCGGACGTGACGTGGTTCAGCGCCTGGGTGGAGAACGCATCAACCGTCTCAGTCAGCGCCTGGCAAGCCGGGGTTTGCTGGCCGTAGTCGCGCTGCGGCTGGTGCCGGTGGCCCCATTTGCAGTAGTCAACATGGTCGCGGGCGCCAGTCACATTCGCCTGCGCGATCTTCTGCTCGGTACCTTGATCGGAATCAGCCCCAGCACGCTGGCCATGACGCTGTTCGTGGACCAGATCGCAGCGGCGCTAAAACATCCCACGCCGCTGACGTTCGTACTCGCCGGCCTGACTATCCTGTTGATCGCGGTTGGAGTGTGGGCGATGCAACGCTGGCTGCGCGCTCAAGACCCGCCATCCATACGGCGCTGACTTATCGGTTTGCGCCGGAGCCACAAGCGCCCGAAGCGCTCGCGGTTACCGATCTCTTACAGCCCTGCCGCTGCACGCAGCACCTGCGCCTTGTCGGTACGTTCCCAGGTGAACTCGGGTTCTTCGCGGCCGAAATGGCCATACGCAGCGGTTTTCTCGTAAATCGGACGGAGCAAATCGAGCATCTGGATGATTCCCTTGGGGCGCAGGTCGAAATGCCGGTGGACCAGTGCCGCCAGTTCCTCGTCCGGCATGACGCCGGTGCCTTCGGTGTAGATCGTCACGTTCATGGGCTTGGCCACACCGATCGCGTAGGCCACCTGTATCTGGCACTGCCGGGCCAACCCGGCCGCCACGATGTTCTTGGCCACGTAACGTGCCGCGTAGGCCGCCGAGCGGTCCACTTTCGTCGGGTCCTTGCCGCTGAACGCGCCGCCACCGTGCGGGCAGGCGCCGCCGTAGGTGTCCACGATGATCTTGCGCCCGGTCAGGCCGCAATCGCCCTGCGGACCGCCGATGACGAAACGGCCGGTCGGATTGACCAGGTACCGGGTGTCTTTAAGCCACTCTTTCGGCAATACCGGCTTGATGATTTCTTCGATCACCGCCTCGATAAAGGCCGGCTTCATCTTGCTGCCATCGCTCATCTCGGGCGAGTGCTGGCTGGACAGCACCACGGTGTCGATGCTGTGCGGCTTGCCATCCACGTAACGCATCGTGACCTGGCTCTTGGCATCGGGTCGCAGGAACGGCAGGCGACCGTCCTTGCGCAACTGGGACTGGCGTTCGACCAGCCGATGCGCGTAATAGATCGGGGCCGGCATCAGCTCGGGCGTCTCGTTGCAGGCGTAACCGAACATCAGGCCCTGGTCTCCGGCGCCGGTGTTCAGGTGGTCGTCGCTGGCATGGTCCACGCCCTGAGCAATATCGTTGCTTTGCTTGTCGTAAGCCACCAGCACCGCGCAGCCTTTGTAGTCGATGCCGTAGTCGGTGTTGTCGTAGCCGATGCGCTTGATGGTGTCGCGCGCCACCTGGATGTAGTCCACATGTGCATTGGTGGTGATCTCGCCCGCCAGCACTACCAAGCCGGTGTTGCACAAGGTCTCGGCCGCTACACGCGACTTTGGATCCTGTTTGAAGATGGCATCGAGGATCGCGTCCGAGATCTGGTCCGACACTTTGTCGGGATGACCTTCGGAAACGGATTCGGATGTAAAAAGAAAATCGTTCGCCATAAGATAAATACTCCAATCAAAACACTTAAAGGTGCGTTGCCTGGGCAGAAAGCTTTGGCGAACGCTTTAGCAGATTCCCGAGGCACAATGGCCGCTGTCTGGAGCGGGCCGGTTGTGGGTGTCGCCCTGCAAGTAGTTCCGTAACTCAGCGACCCGACAATTTTACCCGACGCATGATTATCCTGTTCAAGTTGCTGGCGATCATGCCCCTGTGGTTGCTGCACGCGATGGGCTGGGTGCTGGGATGGGTGGTTTTTCTGTGTTCGGCGACTTATCGGCGACGCTTTGTCGCCAACGCCGCGCTGGCCGGCTACGACTTTGCATCGGTGCGTGGCGCGGTGGGCAGCGCGGGGTGTATGACGGTCGAGTTGCCGCGTCTGTGGATGGGGCGCACCGTGCATTGCGAATGGGACAACGATGCCTGTGTGGACCAGGCCTACGCGGCTGGGCGCGGGATTGTTTTTCTGACCCCGCATATGGGATGCTTCGAAGTTTCAGCCCAGACCGTGGGGCATCGTTATCGCGAGGGCTACGGGCCCCTGACCGTTCTTTACCGCCCGGCCCGTCAAGCCTGGTTGGCAAAGCTGATGGCCGATGCACGCGATCGACCGGGCCTCCGCACCGCGCCCACCACGCTCGCCGGTGTGCGCCAGATGCTGCGCGGCTTGCGCAATGGCCAGGCAGTCGGCTTGTTGCCGGACCAGGTGCCGCCCAGTGGCATGGGGCAGTGGGTGCAGTTTTTTGGCCGGAACGCCTATACCATGACTTTATCGGCTCGGCTGGCACAACAAACCGGCGCCACCGTGTTGCTGATGTGGGGCGAACGACTGCGGTTCGGGCGTGGCTTCCGGTTGCATTTCCGGGAGCTCGAACGCCCCATGAAGGCGCACGACCTCGATGCCGCCGTGCTCCAGATCAACCAGGAAATGGAGCACCTAATCCGCGAATGCCCGGCCCAGTACCTTTGGGGTTATGCGCGCTACAAGCAACCGCGTCGCGAACCATGAGCGGGACCACAGGCACCGCGCTGAGCCGCGCAGGGGTGGCGGTGATGCGTCGGCTGGCATACCTGCCGCTACCCGGCCTGCGCGCGCTGGGCTGGTTGCTGGGCTGGGTGCTGTATGGACTGGCGGCGTCGCGGCGGCGTGTCGTCTGGGTCAACCTGGGGCTTTGTTTTCCGCAACTATCGCGGTGGCGGTTGCGGGCCATGGCACTGCGAACGTTCATCCATTTCGCTCAGGCGTGGCTGGACCGGGGCTGGCTCTGGCATGGCTCGGACCAGATGTTGCGTACACGGCTGCGGCTTGCTGGCGCGTTGAACGAGCTGCAGGGCGAACAGCCCGCGGTTATTTTTGCGCCGCATTTTTTCGGACTCGACGCTGGATGGACAGCGCTCACCCAGCAGCTCGCGCGCAAGTTCACCACGATATATTCCAATCAGGTCGATAAGACCGTGGACGCGTGGATTCTGGCTGGGCGAAAACGTTTCGGAAGCCCGCGTCTGTTCGGCCGCGAAGACGGCCTGAAACCGGTCGTTGCCGCCCTGCGTGCGGGGCAGCCGCTGTACTTGCTGCCGGACATGAACATCACCCGGCAGGAGTCGGTGTTCGTGCCGTTTTACGGCGTACCGACCGCGACACTGACGTCCCTCGCGCGGTTCGCAAAATTGGGTCGGGCCAAAGTCGTTCCGGTCGTAACGCGCATGACGGATTTTGGATACGAGGTCGAGGTAAAAGCCGCGTGGCCCGACTTTCCAAGCGATGACCTGAGGGCCGACGCCGAGACCATGAACCGCTGGTTGCAAACTTATATAGACGCGATGCCAACCCAGTACTACTGGGTGCACAAACGTTTCAAGGTTCGGCCGGTCGGCGAGGATTCGGTCTATTGACCCAACCCCGAAGCAGGTTGCCGCAGAAAATCATCGAGCAACTGGATCACCAGCTGTGGCTGCTCGTGCACGATCCAGTGCGAGGCATCAGCGACCTTTTTGACGGTCAGGTGGTGCACGTAATCTTCCAGCCCATCGACCAGTTCCGGCAGCAGGGCCACATCTTTCATGGCCCAGATCAGCAGGGTGGGCAGGTCCACGGTCAACATGCTGCGTGGTAAGTCGATATTCGCGACGCCCGGGTCGTCTTGCCGCGATGGGCGCAAGGGAGACGCGCGATAGTAATTACAGCCGCCGGTAAGGCCCTGGCTCCAGATTTCGCGGTACTGCGCCTTCACGCTCTCGGTCAACCAGGAGTTGTGTTGAGCGCCGGCTTCTCCTTCAGTTAAGAAGCGCCACATGCGGCGGAAATCGTCCTGGGCCAGCAACTGTTCTGCATCGGGGCGGATCAGGAAATTCATGTAGGCGCTGGCGGCCTGTTGTTTCGGGTTGCGCTTGAGTTCACGCAAAAAGGTGCCGGGATGCGGCGAGTTGATGATGGCGAGCCTTAAAGCCAGTTCGGGCCTGCGGTTCGCCAGGTTCCAGGCTACCGCTCCGCCCCAGTCATGGGCGATCAGGCAAGCCAGGGGATTTCCCCCACCCTGAATATCGTTATTCTGTGGCTGCAATGCGATCAGCGCCGCAATGTCTTGTACCAGATGTTTAGGCCGGTAGGCGTTGGCATCGACCGGAGTACTGGACCGCTCGAACCCGCGCAGATTCGGCGCTATACAGCGATAGCCGCCGTTGGCCGGTAAAGCGAAGTGCTCCAGCAGCGTGTCCCATATAAACGCGGCTTCCGGGAAGCCATGCAAAAACATCAGCACCGGCCGCCCCATCTCACCCGCCGCGCGGCAGCTAAGCGTGATGCCGTGCGGCAAAGTTTGCAGAAAAGTTTCCATCAATCGGACACCGGAATCGACACGGCCGCGGACTCTTCTGAAGCCTCTTCCGGCACCAGGGGCTTGGCGCTCGCGGCGTCGGATGAATGCACCCATTGCCATAACAATTGGGAAACCTCGTCGATGCCTTTGCGTTTTGGCGCGGAGAACAGCATGACGTCACCGCCGCCCGCTTGCAGCTTGGCGATCGACAGGGCCTTTTCAGATTCGCTGCGATTCAGTTTGTCGGCCTTGGTCAGAACGATCAGGAACTTCAGACCTTCTTCTACACGGGGCCGGATCAGATCCAGCAAGATGTCGTCCAAATCAGTAAGCCCGCGGCGCGGATCGCACAAAAGAACAATTGCGCTGAGGTTTTTGCGTGTCACCAGGTAGTTCGCCATCACCTGCTGCCAGCGGATCTTGTCCTGCCGGGGCACTGCCGCGTAGCCGTATCCCGGCAGGTCGGCCAGCACGGCATCGGTCACACCCTGCTTGCCAAGCGAAAACAGGTTGATGTGCTGGGTACGGCCAGGTTTTCTTGAAGCGAATGCCAATTGCTTTTGTTGCGTCAGGATGTTGATGCAGGTGGACTTGCCGGAGTTCGAGCGGCCCACGAACGCGATCTCGGGTACCTCGATTTCCGGCAGGAAATGGAGCTCTGGCGCCGATGTCAGGAACCGGGCGGTATGCAGCCAACCGGAGGCAATACTGGACGGCGTGGCGGCAGCCGCGGCGGGTCTCGGCGGAGCTGCTGGCCGTGCGTGTTTGGTAGTCATTGTTTGAATCGTGGGCCTCGGGCTGCATTGTAGAATCATGCTGTTTTGCCCACCCCAAACTCATTCCCATGAAGCTGATTTCCCACCTGATGCTGGTCACCTCGTTGACTGCAACCGCTCTGTGCGTCTTCGCGCAGGACGCCAAACCGGCGGCGGCGAGCGCGCCGATGGCAGCCAAGGCCGAGCCGGCGAAGGTTGCCAAGCCTGACCTGGCAAAAGGCGAGGCAGGGTTCACGGCGGTTTGCTCGGCTTGTCATGGCGCCGACGGCAATTCGGCCATACCCGCAAATCCCAAACTGGCGCAGCAGCATCCGCAATATCTGGTCAAACAACTGCAGGAATTCAAGGCGGGTAAACGCAAGAATGCCATCATGACGGGGATGGCAGCCACGCTGTCCGAAGACGACATGAGGAATATCGCGTTCTGGGTGACCAGCAAACCGGCGAAAACCGGTTTCGCCAAGGACAAGGAGCTGGTGGTTCTGGGTGAGCGTATTTATCGGGGCGGCATCGCGGACCGCCGTGTCGCCGCTTGTGCCGGCTGCCATAGCCCCAATGGAGCAGGTATTCCATCGCAGTACCCGCGTCTGAGCGGGCAGCATGCCGACTACAGCGTTGCGCAATTGACGGCATTCCGTGATGGGGTGCGCCAGAACAGCCTGCCAATGACGCAGGTCGCCGCCAAGTTGAATGATCGCGAAATCAGGGCGGTCGCGGACTATATCGCCGGATTGCGTTGAGTGGTCGCAGGAACTTTGTAAGGTCCGGGCGGTTCTGACGACCTCCACCGATAAAGGGCAGCAGCATGATCATCAAGACCAACAGCGACGGTTTCATCCACCCGGGTTCGAGTGAAGTTACGCCGTTGCGCGTATACCAGCGGCGACGCGATCTGATCAGGCAACTCGCGGGCGGTGCCGCCGGCGTTGCCTTGGGTTCCTGGGCTGGGAATAACGCATCCGCGCAGCAGTCACTTCCCGGCAAGCTCGCGCCTCTTCCGAACGCGAAGTCCGCAGTGGCCGGCGCGGTCACGATGGAAAAGGTGACCGACTACAAGGACGCCACCACCTACAACAATTATTATGAATTCGGCACCGACAAGGCCGATCCTGCGAAAAACGCGCACACCTTGAAGACTTCGCCCTGGGTGGTGGAGGTAGAAGGGATGGTCAAAAAGCCGGCCAAATACACGCTCGAAGACTTGCTCAAGCTCAGCGCGCAGGAAGAACGCATCTACCGCATGCGGTGTGTCGAGGGCTGGTCCATGGTGATTCCCTGGGTCGGTTATTCGCTGTCCGAGTTGATCAAGAAAGTAGAGCCGCTGGGCAGCGCGAAGTATGTGGAATTCATTACGCTGGCCGATCCCAAGACGATGCCGTTTGTCGGCTCACGGGTGCTCGACTGGCCGTATGCCGAAGGACTACGCATGGACGAGGCAATGAATCCTCTGGCCTTGTTGTCGTTTGGCATGTACGGCGAGGTTCTGCCGAACCAGAACGGAGCCCCGGTACGCATGGTGCTGCCGTGGAAATATGGGTTTAAAAGCGCCAAGAGCCTGGTGAAGATTCGGTTTACCGACAAACAACCGGGGACTGCGTGGAACAAGGCCGCGGCGAACGAGTATGGATTTTTCTCCAACGTCAATCCGGATGTCGACCATCCGCGCTGGAGCCAGGCTACGGAGCGTCGCATTGGCGAAGACGGCCTGTTTGCCAAAAAGCGCAAAACCCTGTTGTTTAATGGTTACGAACAGCAGGTCGGGCAGCTATACGCCGGCATGGATCTCAAGAAATTGTTCTAGGCGTCGCGTTTGCGGGCCGATACGCATCCATGAACAAAAAGCTGTTGCTGAGTCG
>JANYBQ010000274.1 GCA_025360705.1 Betaproteobacteria bacterium
CCGGCCGGTGCCCCGGCGCTGACGGGGTCCGAGCTTGACGCGCTCGACGCCGCGGGCTTCGCCGAGGCGGTGCGCAAGACATCCGTCTACGCCCGGGTGTCGCCCGCGCACAAGTTGCGCATCGTCGACGCGCTGCAGGCCGACGGCAACATCGTCGCGATGACCGGCGACGGCGTCAACGACGCGCCCGCGCTGAAGTCGGCCGACATCGGCGTCGCGATGGGGGTGACGGGGACCGAGGTGACGAAGGAAGCGGCCAAGATGATCCTCGCCGACGACAACTTCGCCACCATCGTCGAGGCCGTGCGCGAAGGGCGCGGCATTGTCGACAACATCCGCAAGTTCCTGCGCTACCTGCTGTCCTCGAACATGGGCGAGGTGTTGACGATCTTCCTGGGGGTCGTGGGTGCGGGGGTGATCGGGCTGACAGGCACGCAAGGGGGCGCCGGCGGCGCGGTGGTGCTGCCGCTGCTCGCCACGCAACTCCTGTGGATCAACCTCGTCACCGACTCCGGGCCCGCGCTGGCGATGGGCGTCGACCCGCCCACTGACGACCTGATGGCCAGAGCGCCGCGGCACGTCAGCGAGCGGATGATTGACGCCCGCATGTGGGCCAATGTGATTCAAACTGGCGTGGTAATAGCCGTGGTGACGCTGCTGACGATCGACATCTACCTGCCCGGTGGGCTGATAGCGGGCACCTACGACCTCGCTACCGCCCGCACCGCAGGCTTTACGGTGCTCGTATTGACCAGCATGTTCACCTGCTTCACTGCCCGCTCGGAGACCACGAGCGCTTTTGCGCACCTGTTCGCCAACCCGTGGCTGTGGGGCGCTATCGCACTGTCAGTGCTGTTGCAGGTGGCGGTCGTCAACCTCGACCTCCTCAACCTCGCCTTCGGCACGGTACCGCTGGCGCTCGATCAGTGGCTGGTGTGCATTGCGATGGCCAGCGTGGTGCTGTGGACCAGCGAACTGCGCAAGCTGGGGATTCGGGCATGGGCCCGAAGAGATCGGACCTGAGGTGCCCTCAAACGCACGGGCGAAATGCCGCCCCTCGAACCCCTTACCCCCAGAACGCCCTGACCTGGGCGAAGGCTTCGAGTTCGTGCAGGCAAACACTGGAATTGGGGATGCGACGCGCACTTAGCCATCCGACGCCGAACCACGCCTGTTTGTCCTCGCTCGCAAGCCTGCGGTAGGCCTTCAGCGCCACGAGCTCGTCGTTGTAAAAACCGATTGCATCCTGTACCGGATGTAGGGCCGAACCAAAGGCCTTTGTCCTGCGGGCGGAAAACAGCGGCGCGGAAAACTCTGTGAGGTAGCGCAGTCGCTTGAGGCGCTTACGCACCCGGTGTTGCCGCATTTCATCCAACGAGAGGAATTTCGTGCCGTCTTTCACTATCCGTGAGCGGAGTTTCTTCAACCGCGCGCGTAACACTTTCTTCGCGATTTCGTGGGTCGAGCTAGCGTTGCCCGACTCTGCGCAATGCACAAAGCCGATGAGGCAAAGCAAGGCGTCCTGAAATGCGGGCGAACGCACGACGTCTGCGGGCTCGGGAATGTCGGCGTCAGCGCGATGGGTGTCAACGCTCGGGCCTCCCGCTGCCTCGATTCGCGGCTGCAGGCTAAGCGCCAACCAGCTATCGTCGCGATGCCGGCCCAAGTCCCTGAACGCATCGACAAGAGGCGCCTCCCAGGCCGGCTCGATTCCTTCAGCCAGCGGTTTAAGCTCGCGTATGGCGGTACGCAGCCGCCGGATCCCGACGCGCAACTGATGAATGTGCTCGGGGTCCATGCTGCCGCCCGCCACCTCGCTGGCGTTGGCCAACACCTGCTTCAGGCAGGACCGCAGGACGGCCATGACGATCTGCTTCCCATCGGCATGGCGGTCAAATTCCGGCGCGGTTGCGGACACGGCGGAACCGAAAGACCGCTCGCTGCGAAGGCGTTGGCCTTTCATCGATTTTGTGGTCGAGCTCAACCAAAGCCCGTACTGGGCGCACCAGTTGCGCGCGAACTGAACCGCCTGCTCGGGCTTTCCGTATTTCAACTCCACTTCGAGCTCGCATAGCGCCAGTGAATGTGAGCTGGACACGATCCGGCCTTGGTCGAGTGCGACCTCCACCACGGAGTCGGCGAACTTGACGCTTCGCTTCAGACGCTGGACATCGACCTCATAAAGCAGAACCAGAATCGGGAGGGTCTGGTGGGTCTTGAGCTTCAACGCCTGAAAAATTTTTCTTCCGACCGGCGTGCCGACGTGGCGCGCCAGATCCACCGCCGGAATTTCACCGGCCGCTGGCGCGGCAATTTCCACGTTGTGCTCGAGCCTTTCCAACAGGCCGTCGGACGGCCCCTTCGCCGTCTGCACCCAGCGCCGGCCTTCCTTTCGCACCCGCACGACCAGCCCATGCTTAGCCAGCGTCCCCTCGTCGGTGTCGAAATAGCGAGCCTGCAGGCGCTGCCTGGTCGCCTTGCCTTCACGCATGGCCGCTGCGACACGCTGTAGGCGATTGGAAGGGATTTCAAGTTTTAGTTCGAATTCCGTCATGGCAAATCACATCATGAAGAAGATTGATTCTTGTTTTTCTGAACCGGGTTCGCCACAGCGGGCGCAAGCTGCGCGATAGAGGCGCTTCGTCGTGCTGACCTTCCGTCCCGATTAGCCGCGAACGGTTGCGTGCGGATTCCGCTCCGCCTCGGCCTGGCAGTGGGTGCAACGCGCGGCCGTGGGCTGTGCGAGCAGACGGCGCGGATCGATGTCGACGCCACAGTCGGCGCACCGGCCGTAGCTACCGTCGGCGATGCGTTGGCGGGCAAGGGCGATCTGGCGCAATTCCTCGAGATCGCGTTCGACCTCGGCGTTACCGATCTCCGCCAGCACACGCTCGTTTGCTTCGTCCTTGCGGTCGGTTACGTCGTTCGGGTCGTCGTTGCGCCGGGCTTGGGCAGCGGCAACTTCGTGTTCCAGTTGTTTCGCGCGCTGCTCCAGCAGTTGTTGCACGGTTTGAAGTGAATTGGACAAAGGCATGGTGGCTCCGGTTGTGACAATGGTCTGGGGGCTCACGCGGGTGCAATGGATTTGCCTCTCACGCTCTCAGTGCGCGAGCAACACCGGCAGGGTCATGGTCCGCAACAGGCTGCGCGACGCACCGCCCAGCATCAGTTCGCGGAGCCGGCTGTGCCGGTAGCAAGCCATCACCAGCAGATCGGCGCCGACTTCGCTCGATAGCGACAACAGGACCTCGCCGACATCCGACACTGGGGCCCGGTGACGATGCAGCTCCGGCACGATGCCGTGGAACCGCAGGTACTGCGCGATGTCGAGCTCGCCGGTATGGTGTCGTTCCGATTCGTCGACCGTCTCCAGCACGTGAACGCGGCCAGCGCTGCGCAGCCAGGGCAGCGCGGCGGTAATGGCTCGCGCGGCCTGCGGCGTCGCGTTCCAGCCGATCACCACATTGCGGCTATCCGTTTCGAACTTGCCTTCATAGGGCAGGATCAGCGCCGGCTTGTCGGTGGCGATCAGCACCGACTCCAAGAAGCCCGCCGGTTCGCCACCCGCTACCGCGGCGGTCGGATCGTGCTGCCCAAGCACCAGCAGGTCGGCATACAAAGCCTGGTGACAGAAAGCCTCGACCGTGTCGGCGCTGCGGCTTTCCACCCAGCGAATTCGAGGGCCACCCCCGGCGAGGGCGGCGTCGAAC
>JANYBQ010000280.1 GCA_025360705.1 Betaproteobacteria bacterium
CCAGTGCGCTGCGGCGGCGAAAGATGCGCAGGTTCTGGAACGTGCGGGCGACACCGGCCCGGGCGATCAGATGGGAAGCGAGTCCGGTGATCGGACGCTCGCCGAGCATCACGCTTCCGGAATCCGGCTTGATGAAGCCCGAAACTACGTTGACCAGCGTCGTCTTGCCCGACCCGTTGGGGCCGATCAGGCCCAGGATTTCGCGCTCGCCCAATACGAGGTCCACGCCCGCCAGCGCGCGCACGCCACCAAAGGCTTTGGCCACGGACTGGACCGACAGAACTCCGCTCATGAAACAGGCAACTTGCGCCGTCCCCGGACCGCGCGGCCGAGCCAGCGCACGACTTCCTCGTCTACCAGCCCGCGGGGACGTACCAGCACGATGGCGATGACCAGGAAGCCGTAGAAGATCATGCGGTATTCCTGCAGCGGCCGGATCATCTCGGGCAGCAGCGTGAGCAGGGCGGCGCCGAACAACGGGCCCCAGAATGTGCCCAGGCCACCAGCACCGACGTACAACACCGCCACCATGGTCAGGCTGAAGCCGAAATCGGCCGAGGTGATGAACGAGATGTAGTTGGCATAAAGCCCACCGCCTATCGCGGCAACGGCGGCCCCGAGCGCGAATGCAAAAAGTTTTGCCCTCACGGCGTCTATGCCCATGGCCGCAGCCGCGGTTTCGTCTTCCTGGATCGCCGCCAGCGTAAGGCCGAAGCGGCTGCGTTCCATCGCGACCAGAAAAACGATTATCAACACCAGCGCCAGCGCCACATGCCATGGCTGCGTCAGCACAACCACGTTGCGAAAGCCCGTCACGCCGGCCGGCCCGACCAGACGCCCGCCAACCGGCAGCTGGTAGGTGAAGTTGAGGAAAAATATCCGAACGCATTCAGAGAAGCCCAGCGTGGCCAGCGCCAAATAAATGCCGCGCACCCGAAGGCAGGGATAACCCAGTGCGAGCCCGAGCAGCAAACACAGCAGCGCGGGCGCCAGCAACGCCGGCAGCAGCGGCCAGCCAAACAGCGTCGTCAGCATGGCTGAGCCATACGCCCCCAGCGCCCAGAACCCCACTTGCGCCAGCGAGAACTGGCCGGTGGCCAGCGTGAGGTACACGCTCAGGGCGAGGATCGCATTCATGCCCGCAACCGTGAACATCGTGACGATGTAGCTCATCGCTCAGTCGGGTCGCTGCCCGCCTCCCCCGAACAACCCCTGCGGCCGCAACACCAACACGACAAACATCAGCACGAACAACACGGCCTGTTTGTAGGTGGCCGACAGCAGGTTGGTCGTCACGGTTTCGACCACGCCCACCAGCAGGCCGCCCAGCATGGCGCCATACAGGTTGCCGAGACCGCCGATGACGATCACCACGAACCCGGCCAGCAGCAAGGGCGCACCGAGAAACGCGTTGATGGTGCCGGTGGAGACTCCTATCAGGCAGCCGGCGGCGCCCGCCAGCGCGGATGCGACCGCGAAGGCCAGCATCTCGGTTCGCTCGACGTTGATGCCAAGGAGCCGAGCCGCCGTCGGGTTCTCCTCCACCACGCGGATGGCGCGGCCGGAATCGGTACGCGTGATCCATAGATGCAGCAAAGCCATGAGGAACAGGGAGATGACGAAGATCACCACATATACGCCGCGCACATAGACGTCGCCCAGATGAAAGGACAGGTCTTCCAGCGGCGAGGGATAAGGTGTGTATTCAGGGTAGAAGATCGGCACCTTGCGCGATAACAGCAACATCACTTCTTCCAGCATCAGTGTCAGCCCCACCGTGGCCACGAAGGGCGCAAGATACGACGAGTCGCGCAAAGGCCGGAAGATCAGCCGCTCTATCAGCAAGCCTAGCAAGGCGCCGGTGGCGACAGACACCACGAAGGACAGAACCAGCACGAGGTAGCTGTCGCCACCGAGCAGCAGCGAGACCGTGGCGCCGGCGAATGCCGAGACCATGATGGTCGCGCCGTGCGCGATATTGAGCCGGTGCAACACACCGAAGATGATGGTGAAGCCGATCGCAACCAGTGAATAGGTGCTGCCGAACAGAATGCCGCTCAGCACATACTCGATGACTCGCATGTGCGAATGAACCCGTTGATGCGTCAGTTAAACGGCTTTTCGTCCCAAATCTGGTACTTGCCGTTCTTGATGGTCAGGAAGTAGCCTTTTTTAATGGCATCGTTCTCGGCATTGAACTTGATCCGCTCGCCGGTCACGCTTTCGACGTTTACATTGACCAGCGCGTCCCGGAATCTCTTGCGGTCGTCCGCCAATGTCTCGGGCGTGTTCTTGATGCCGGAGTTTTCGATCGCCGCCTTGAACAGGTAGATCGCCTCGTAGCCATTCACGCCGAACAGATTGAGGTCGCTGCCGCCGCGCTTGCGGTAGTCCTCGGCCAGCTTGGTGATCTTCGGCAGGTCAGGCGAATAGGAACTGCCGACAACCATTCGCTCGGCCGACTTGCCTCCGAGCTTCGGAACCTCGGGCGCGATGTTGCCTATCGTCCCCATCCACAGCTTCGGGCTGAAGCCCCTGCGCTGCGCCTCTTTCATGAGGTTGACGCCGGGGAGAACCGGTGTCGACACCACAACAATGTCCGGTTTGGCCTTGGACAGTGCATCGACCTGGGACGAAAAGTCGGAATCCTTTTCCAGCCCCTCGGTCTGCACCACGACCTCGAACCCGGCCTTTTGGAGCTGCGGAATGAGGATCGCCTTGGCCACCACCGCATTGAAGGCGTTGTCCTTGGAAACGTAAATGCCGGCGGTCTTGTAGCCCAGCCTGTCGTGCAGGAACTGGGTTTCGCGCGCAATCAGGTCGGCCTCGAAAAACGAATTGCGAAAACCCCACTTCGATATCTTGCCCAGGCCCGGGCTGGCGGACGCGGAAGAGAGCAGGACGATGGGCGTGCCCTGCTTCTCCAGTTCGTTGAGGTAGTTAAACGCGGCCTCGGTGTTGTCGGAGCGCGAGGTGCCCTTGACCACCAGCACCTGGTCGTCGGACACCAGCTTCTTCATCAAGGCAATGGTGGCGGCCGAGTCGGCGCCAGGATCGTAGCCGTTGGGCGCCGGCGCAAGCGCGAGCTTGACCATTTTTCCATCGACCTTGACGCCACCCGCGGCGTTGATCTCGTCGATGGCGATCTGCGAGCCTATGAGCGCCTGAATGCCGTACGGCGCAGGCACACCGGTCTGCGCTTCCAGCGAGCCGATGCGTACCGTGCCATCGGACTGAAAAGCCCATGCCGGCATCGCCGCCAAACCAACAACAAGAGCCGTTCCGCCCAGGATCCAAGCCCGCTTTGAACGCAAGAATTTCGATACCGCCATGCTGTGCTCCTGTTAACTGTGTTTCTCTATAAGAAACGTGGTTTCTTTTAAGCGCAAAGTATAGCTTCCGAAACTACAATGTCAACAAGCGAAAAACGTTTGCGAAAAACGTTCTCCGACCACTTGAGGGACAACCATGCCGTCTTCCGACACAGCGCAAAAAACATTTCCCCCGTACAGCGACCTGCTGCAACGCAGCGACGCTCCACCCGGTTCCTCCTGGGGGCTTTTCGGAAAAAACGACGAAGTCGGCATGGTCAACTTCATCACCCCGGAATGCACGCGCTACGCGGCGCAACTGGTCAAGCGCGGCGTCTGCTTCAACCTCGACAAGTCCCTGGACGCCTTCGACCCACCGGTGGCGCGCCATCGCCACAAGCCACGCCACACCATGTTCTGCAACAGTCCGAACCACCGTGACGACTACATCGACCACTTCTACCCGCAGGGCACGACGCAGGTTGACAGCCTGCGTCACTTCCGGCACGGGGACCATGGCTTCTACAACGGCGTGCGCGACGAAGACGTGGTGCCGGGCTCGCCCACCATTGGCGTCAACCGCTACGCCGAACGCGGTATCGTCGGCCGCGGCGTGTTGATCGACATCGAGCGCTACCTGTCGCAACGCGGGCGCACGCTGGACCAGCGTGCCGGCGAGGCGTTTCCGGTCAGCCTGCTCGACGATGTGGCGGCGGCGCAAGGCGTGCATTTCATGACTGGCGACATCCTGCTCATGCGTACGGGTTGGATGGCCTGCTATTTCAACGAGATGACGCCCGAGGAACGCATTTTGCTGCCCACCGCCTTGAAAAGCACCGGCCTGCTGCAGGCACGCGAAACCGTGGCGTGGCTTTGGGACCACCAGATATCGGTGGGCGCGTCGGACAACGCGGGCTTCGAGGCCATCCCC
>JANYBQ010000285.1 GCA_025360705.1 Betaproteobacteria bacterium
GACTGCCATACCAACTGGGAACGGAACAACAGCAGTTCATCGTCGTCGCCTTCAATGCCAAGGTCGGCCTGGAAGTCGAGCGCGCCAAAGGCCAGGCGTTGCACGGCGGGTGCCGCGGCGAGCTGCTGTGCACGCGCAAGACCCAGCGCGGTTTCGATCAGTGCGATCACCGCCACGCCGCGGGCCTGATGCAGGGTCGTGAGCTCGCCCGGGACGGCCTCGGCCTTGGACAGCATCACGCCGGCGACGCCGGGCTCACGGGCAAGTCGCAGGTCGTCGGCGAACCATTCGGTGTCAACCGCGTTCACGCGCAGCCAGACCGGCCGTGCTCGATCCAGCCAGCCAGCAATCGCGTCGCGGGCACGCGCCTTGTGCGCCGGCGTCACTGCATCCTCGAGGTCGAAGATGACCTCGTCAGCGGCACTGCCCCATGCCTTGTCGAAACGCTCGGGCCGGTCGCCCGGCACGAACAGGTAGCTGCGCGAAGCGGGTGCGGGGTTCATGCGACGCATCTTGCCAGCGCGACGCATCTGCCCCATTCGAAATTGCACAAGCCCGCTTTGCCCAAATTCCCAGGGAGGTTACGGGGCAACAAACCAAGAATACGCATAAGCGCACATGACGCCACACCGGTCATGCCTTTGGCGAACCACAGGAATAGCAGCAGGACAGCGCCGGCCGGCCCGTGCCGCAGCACCGCCTTGCCGCTGGGAATCGATCTCCGCGCACGCGGCTTCGAACGCATCCGAAGTGCCCGGCCTCGGGCATTCGAAAACCTGGTTGACGGTCTTGTCCAAAAACGAATTGCTCCGCGGCGCGACTGGGCTCACTATCCAGCCTGAACCGCGCGGTAAGGGCCGATTACCGCCCTCACCCACGCTGCTAACCACAAGAAAGAAAGAAGAGGCAGACGATGAAAATCACCGATGTCAAGATGCTTACCCGGCTGCGCCATCGGCGCGCGGCGCGGTGCTTTGCGGCCGTGGGTTCCTCCCCTTTGCAGTAAGGCTCGGCGCGATGTCTTACCGGGACGCCCTGAACGTTTTCGAGCTGCAGGAGCTTGCCCGCCGCCGTCTGCCGTTCCCGCTGTACAGCTACATCGAAGGCGGCGTGGAAGACAACCAGGCGCGTGACAACAACCGCTCGGTGTTCCAGCGCATCCGGTTCCGCCAGCGTTCGCCGGTGGACGTGTCGCGGCGATCGCAGTCGGTGGAACTGTTCGGCCATCGCTTCGATAGCCCGTTCGGCATCTCGCCCATGGGCATCGGCGGCGTCTTCGCCTTCGAAGCGGACCTGCAGATGGCGCGCGCTGCGGCGCGCATGAACGTGCCGTTCACTCTGTCCGGGTACTCGACATTTCCGATGGAAGAAGTCGCGCGCCACGCAACGCATGCGCGCTGGCTGCAGGCCTACATGGACAACGACCGCGAGCGCGCGCTGCAGTGGACCAAGCGCGCCGCCGCGGCCGGCTACGAGGTGCTGATGGTCTCCACCGACGTGCCGGCGCGGGCGAACCGCGAGAACAACGTTCGCAGCGGCTTCTCCCTGCCCCTGCGTGCGTCCGCGCGCCTGCTGTTCCAGGGCGCCATACATCCGAACTGGTCCATCGAGACGTTCGCCCGCACGCTGATGAAGTACGGCGTGCCACGGCTGGAGAACCTGGTCGTGGGCGGCAGGCCGTCCTTGCTCGAGGCGCCCATGAACGGTGACATGTGGGCCGGCCGCGGCGCGGTCGATTGGGAGCTGATGCGGTTCCTGCGCGACAAGTGGAAGGGCGCCTTGCTGGTCAAGGGCACGCTGCACGCTGCCGATGCCGAGATGGCGGTACGCGTAGGACTCGACGGCGTGGTGGTATCCAACCACGGCGGGCGTCAGCTGGATGGCGCCGTGTCACCGATCGAAGCCATCCCGGAAATCCGCGCGGCGGCGGGCGGCAAGCTCAAGATCCTCGCCGACAGCGGTTTTCGCCGCGGTACGGACATCCTGAAGGGCCTGGCCTTGGGGGCCGACTTCATCCTGCTGGGCCGGCCCGCCATGTTCGCCGTCGCGGCCGGTGGTGAAGAGGGCGTGGTGCATGCGCTGTCGCTACTGAAGTCCGAAGTCGATAACAACCTGGGCCTGCTGGGCTGCCCGTCGGTCGACGACCTGGACCCGAGCTTCCTGCACTTCAGCGACCTGTTTCCGCAAGGCCTGCCCGGCTGCCAGCCAGCGCCCACGCGGCCCGTGCTGAGCGTGGCCCATTCCTGAACAGCACCACGCAACGATACACAGAGAGACAGCCAGTGAAGATTACCGACATCAAGACGTTTCCCTACGACGGTGCGTTCCGCGACCTGGTGTTCGTGAAGGTCGAGACGGACGCGGGCATCTACGGATGGGGCGAGGCCGGTGGCATGGGGCGCGAGCGGGCCTGCGAAGCCACCGTGCAGGAGATCAAGCCCTACTTCATCGGGCAGGACCCGGGACAGATCGAGCTGCTGTGGAACACGGTGTACCGCGATGCCTATCGGCGGCCGGACGACACGCTGCTCAATGCGATGGCGGGGATCGAGATCGCCATGTGGGACATCCTGGGCAAGAGCCTCGACGTGCCCATCTACAAGCTCCTCGGCGGTGCCTGCCATCCGCGCATCCCGGTGTATGGCAACACCTGGATCGGAACGCCGCAGCCGCCGGATTCGAAGCTGAACAAGATCGACTGGTACGCCAAGCTTGCGGCGGACACCGTCGCCATGGGTTTCACTAACCTGAAGTTCGACCCGTGGATCGATCCGGGGACCGACCTCTTCGCTTCCAGGAAGGATGCCAAGCGGGCCAAGGACATCGTGCGCGCCATCCGGGAGGCGGTGGGTGACGAGGTGGAACTGTGCATCGAGGTACACGGGCGCCTGAGCCCCGAGGACGCCATCCAGGCCGCGCGCGACCTGGAACAGTTCCGCCCCTACTGGCTCGAGGAACCGATTCCCCCCGAAGCCAGCGTGGATGCATTGGCCAGGGTCAGGAATGCGATCAGGATCCCGGTCGCCTCCGGCGAACGCTTCCTCACCAAGTGGCAATGGGCGGAGGTGTTCCAGAAGGAGGCGGTGGCGATCGCGCAGCCCGATCTGATTCACTGCGGCGGCATCCTGGAGATGAAGAAGATCGCCGCGATGGCGCACGCCTCCTTCACGGCCCTCGCACCGCATCAGGAGCAAGGCCCCTGCATGCTCGCGGCCAACGTGCACGTCGACGCGTCCTCGCCGAACTTCCTGATCCAGGAATTCTTCGTGCGCGATATCCAGCTCTACCAGGACATCCTGAAGGACGCATCGTTTCCGATGGCGAAAGACGGCACCATCGAGCTTCCGACCCAGCCGGGCCTGGGCATCGACATCGACGAGAAGGCCCTGACGCGCAAACCGTTTACCTGGCGGCCGGCACTGGTCCTGAGACACATGTGGAAGACCAACCCGCTCCTGCAAAAGCCGAACCACTGAACCAAAGCACAGAGAAAGAAGCAACCCATGAAAATCACCGACATCAAGACGTTTCCCTACGACGGCATATGGCGCGACCTGGTGTTCGTCAAGGTCGAGACGGACCAGGGCATCTACGGGTGGGGCGAGGCCGGCGGCATTGGGCGCGAGCGGGCCTGCGCAGCCACCGTGGAGGAAATGAAGCCTTACTTCATCGGGCAGGACCCGGGGCAGATCGAGCTGCTGTGGAACACGGTGTACCGCGACGCCTACCGCAGGCCGGACGACACGCTGCTCAATGCGATGGCGGGGATCGAGATCGCGTTGTGGGACATCCTGGGCAAGAGCCTCAACGTGCCCATCTATAAGCTGCTCGGCGGGTCCTGCCATGCGCGCATCCCGGCGTACGGGAACTCGTGGATCAGGAACCAGCAGCCGGCGGGATCGAACCTCAGCATGATCGACTGGTTGGCCAAGGTCGCGGCCGACACGGTCGCGTCGGGTCACACCGCGCTGAAGTTCGACCCGTGGCTCTATATGGGGAGCGACAACTTCGTGCCAAGCAAGGATGCCCGGTGGGTCAGGAATCTCGTGCGCGCCATCCGCGAATCGGTGGGTGACGAGGTGGAACTGTGCGTCGAGGCGCACGGGCGCCTGAGCCCCGAAGACGCCATCCAGGCCGCGCGGGACATCGAGGAGTTCCGCCCGTACTGGCTCGAGGAGCCGATTCCGCCCGAAGCCAGCGTGGACGCATTGGCCCGGGTGCGCAATGCGATCAAGATTCCCGTTGCCTCCGGCGAACGCTTCATCACCAAGTGGCAGTGGGCGGAGGTATTCCAGAAGGAAGCGGTGGCGATCGCCCAGCCCGATCTCGTTCACTGCGGCGGCATCCTGGAGACGAAGAAGATCGCGGCGATGGCGCACGCCTCCTTCACGGCGCTGGCGCCGCATCTCGAGCAAGGCCCCTGCATGCTCGCGGCCACCATACACGTCGATGCGTCCTCGCCGAACTTCTTAATCCAGGAGTTCTTCACGCGCGACATCCCGATCTACGAGGATGTCATCAAGGAAGGCTCGTGGCCGTTGCCGAAGGACGGCTATATCGAGCTTCCGACCAAGCCGGGTCTGGGCATCGACATCGACGAGAAGGCCTTGACGCGCAGGCCCTTCGAGTGGAAAAAACCGTTGGGTCTGGGAAGCCTCTGGAAGTCCAACCCTTTGATGAAAAGGCCGGATCTTTGCCACCTGCCCGGAAGAGATAAACCGTGAAAAGCACGACCAGTTCGTATCCCACGTTTCGGCCGGAGTGGCTGGCCCGGCGGCAGGAGGAGATCCTCGAGCCCGACCTGCCGATCATCGATCCGCACCATCACCTGCTCGACCGGCCGGAGCATGGCACCTACCTGATGCCCGAACTGCTGGCCGATCTGGCGAGCGGGCACAACGTACTGGCAACCGTCTTTCTCGAATGGATTTCGATGTACCGTGCCGACGGGCCGGTCGAGATGCGGCCGGTCGGCAAAGTCGAGTTCGCCAACGGCGCGGCGGCGATGAGCGCAAGCAACAACTACGGCAAGGCACGCGCCTGTGCGGGCATCGTCGGCCACGCCGAGCTGACGCTCGGCTCGGGTGTCGCCAAGGTGCTGGAAGCGATGATCGTGGCGGGCGGCGGGCGCTTTCGCGGCGTCCGGTTCATCAGCGCCAGCGATCCGCAGCAGCCCCTGTGGGGCGGTGTGGTGACGCGGCCGCAGGGCTTGCTGCTCGACCGACAAGTGCGCGAGGGCTTTGCGCAACTGGCGCCGCTTGGCCTGAGCTTCGACGCCTTCATGTTTCATCCCCAGCTCGGCGACCTGGTCGATCTCGCGCGCGCTTTCCCGGACACGCAGATCTGCCTTGACCACGTCGGCGCCCCGATCGGGGTCGGTCGCTTCCAGGGCCAGCGCGACGCGGTGTTCGCCGAATGGAGCCAGCGCATCAAGGAGCTTGCGGCATGCCCCAACGTCCATGTGAAGCTGGGCGGCATGGGCATGAAGCTGTTCGGCTTCGGCTTCCACGAGGCCGAGATCGCGCCGAGCTCCGAGCAACTCGCGGCGGCATGGCGGCCTTATGTCGAGACCTGCATCGAGGCCTTCGGTCCGAAGCGCGCGATGTTTGAGAGCAACTTTCCCGTCGACAAGGCCTCGTACGGCTACAGCGTGTACTGGAACGCCTGCAAACGGCTTGCGAAGGGCATGAGTGCGGCCGACAAGGCTGACCTGTTTTACGGCACGGCGTCGCGGTTCTACCGGCTCGGGTTATAGCTGGCCGTGTTGTTTGTTTTCTGGTGTCAGTGCGTGGTTCTTTTGATTGGTTGGCTTAATTTAGGAGATGAGATCATGGGTTTTTTCAGAAATTCGACCATGGGCTTGCGGCGCAAAGCGGTTCTTGCTGGCGCTGGTGTTGCGGCTGCTTTGGCGATGCTTGGCAGTCCATCCATTGCGCAGCAAGCGCCTTCGTTGGGGAAAGCGACGTTTACGGTGGTCGGGGGAGGCTTTGTAAATACTCCCACGAGCATCATGATCAAGAAAGGTTTTCTGGCCAAGTATGGTGTGACAGGGGAGTTGTTGACGCTTCCGACGGGGCCGGTGATTGTGGCTTCGCTGGTGGGTGGCTCGACGGATTTTGCCGATGCAAATCCGGCGCTGAGTTGGCCGTTGATCAAGCAGGGTCAGTGTTTGAGGTATTTGACTTCTGGGCAGGGAGTTACCGGTGATTTGGTGGCGCAGCCTGATTTGAAGCTGCCCAATCTGAATCGTGGTTTTCCGGATTCGATAAAGGATTTGAAGGGGTTGAGGATTGGGGTGGTGGCGCTCGGGTCGGCTACTCAAATCTGGGTTGAGATGTTGTTGAAGCAGGCCGGGATGTCGCCGAAGGATGTCACGTTCATTGGTGTTGGTATCAACGCGTCGGCGATTGCGGCGTTCCAGCAGAAGATAGTGGATGTGATGGTGGTGTATCCGCCGATCTTTAACCCGTTGCAGAAGAGTCCTGGTTTCCAGATGGTGGCGAATTGGTCGAAAGGAAATCCGCCGACCTTGGCGGATCTGGTTCAGTCGGGGATCACGACGACGTGTAAGTACGCGGACGCCAATCCGCAGATCGTGCAGGCGGTGTGCAGGGCGATTGCCGATGCGCATGTTTACATGATGGACTCGAAGAACGACGCGGCGATGGGTGTGTTCGCCTCCGAGAATATGGGGGTCAGCCCGGCTGAGGGGTTGGCGCTCTGGACTCAATACAAGTCGTCGTTCAACAGCATCGTCTTCACCCAACCGAAGTGGGAAGCGCAACGCAAGTTCCTGGTCGATGACTTCGTGCCGAAATACAGTGACATCGTCCTCCCCGGATGCGCTGTGTAGCTAGTGGTGCTTTTGGTTGGTCGGCCGGTTTGGGGATATTCGATCATGGACTTTTTTTAGGAGATTCGATCATGGGTATGCGGCGTTTTGTCAGGTTTGTGGTTGCGGCCGCGATGGCGGTGATGGGTAGTTCGTCCGGTGCGCAGTCGGTGCCGTCGTTGGGGACGGCGACGTTTACGGTGTTTCCGGCGGGGATAGTAAATACTCCGACGAGCATCATGATCCAGAAGGGGTTTCTGGCCAAATATGGTGTGACAGGGAAGTTGTCGACGATTCCGTCGGGGCCAGGGATCGTGGCCTCGTTGGTGGGTGGCTCGACTGATTTTGCCGATTCATCGCCGTCGTTAAGTTGGCCGTTGGTCAGGCAGGGTCAGTGTTTCAAGTATTTGACGGGCGGGTTGGGGAACGTCGCCGATCTGGTAGCGCAGCCTGACTTGAAACTGCCCAATCTGAATCGTGGTTTGCCGGATTCGATCAAGGACCTGAAGGGAATGCGGATTGGGGTGGTGGCGCTCGGGTCGGGTACCCATATCTGGGTTGAGATGTTGTTGAAGCAGGTGGGGATGTCGCCGAAGGATGTCACGTTCATTGCTGTTGGCGGTAACTTGACGGCGGTTGCGGCGTTCCAGAATAAGGTAGTGGATGTGTTGGTGGTGTATCCGCCGATCTATCAGATCTTGCAGAAGAGTCCTGGTTTCCAGATGGTGGTCAACTGGTCCAAAGGCAATCCGCCGATGTTGAATAATCTAGTCCAGTCGGGGATCGCGACGAAGTGTTCCTATGCGGACGCCAATCCGCAGATCGTGCAGGCGGTGTGCAAGGCGAGTGCCGATACCTATGCCTACATGATGGACCCGAAGAACGAAGCGGCGATGGGTGCGTTCACCGCCGAGAATCTGGGGGTCAGCCCGGCCGATGGGTTGGCGCTCTGGAACCAGTACAAGACATCGTTCCACGGCATGGTCTTCACCCAAGCTCAGTGGGAAGGGCAGGCCCCGTTCTCGGCTGAAGGCTACGTGCCCAAATACAGCGACCTCGTTATCCCCGGCTGCGCTGCGTAGGACGGATCATGAGAGAGCTAAGCAACATTGACATGCCAGGCACGAGCAACTCGGCGGCCGTTAACACCTATGCCGAGCCGCCGGTGCCAGGAGCGCTACTGCGGATCGGGCGATTTCTTCGCGACAACCGCTTCGTGCATCAGATAGCTGTCATAGGACTCGTGCTCCTGATCTGGCAGCTGGTGTACCCCTTCGGCGGCCCGGCCCTGGGCAAGGGTCCGGCCGAGGTCTGGTCGGCGCTCATGGAGTTGGTCAGAACCGGTGATTTGCAGGAAAACTTGTGGCACACCATGCAAGCGGTTCTCATAGCGCTGGTGATAGCTTCGGTTGTCGGAACCGTCATTGGCCTGAGCCTGGCGTTGCTTCCCCGGGTGGAAGCGGCTGTATCGCCGCTCCTGAGCGGCCTGAACAGCATGCCCCGTATCGCGTTGGCGCCGGTCTTCATCATTGCGTTTGGTATCGGTATAGAAGCGAAAGTGGTCCTGGCAGCCAGCGTCGTGGTTTTTGTCTTCATCCTCAATGCCCGGGCCGGCGTGAAGAGTGCCGATCCAGAGGTGATTCGCATGGCGACCGTCATGGGGTTTGGGAAGGTCCAAATCTTCTACAAGGTCCTTTTGCCGGTCGCGATGCCGAGCATATTCGCTGCATTCCGACTGGGCGTGATTTACTCGCTGTTGGGCGTCGTCGCTTCTGAACTCATCAGTTCCCGCAATGGGCTCGGGCAATTGGTCGCGCTGTACTCGAACCAGTTCAAATTGGCGTCGGTCTACGCGATTCTTATCGTGCTGGCAATTGTTGCGGGAATCCTCAACGCTCTCGCGGGCCTTGCCGAATCGCGGGTGTTGCGCTGGCAGCCGCCCTCGGTCCACTGATAGAACCCCTTGCCAGTGTCGTGCCAACCCAACCAATCGAGATAAGAGCTGTATGAACGAAGACGGAATAACAGACCTTGACGGCGGACCCTACGACTACATCATCATCGGTGCGGGTTCCGCCGGTGCGGCGTTGGCCTACCGTCTGAGCGAAAAACCGAGCAACCGGGTGCTTCTGATCGAGGCCGGAAAGGCCGGGCACCCGCTGGCGTGGCTGCCGCTGAGCTTCGCGCTCTTTATCGATCATCCCGGCGTCAACTGGCGCTACCGTTCGGAGCCCGAGGAAGGGACGCATAACCGCGCCATCCCGGTGCCAAGGGGAAAGCTTCTTGGCGGCTCGTCATCCATCAACGGACAGATCCATGTGCGCGGACAGATCCAGGATTACGACGGCTGGGCCCAGCTCGGCAATCGCGGCTGGGGCTGGAACGACCTGGAACCCTTATTCAGGCGCATGGAAAGCTACGAAAGGGCCGTGGATGGAACCCGCGGTACCAACGGGCCGCTGCGGGTGACCGAGGTCGATGACAAGAATCCGCTCTACGACGCGGTATTCGCCGCTGCGCAGCAGCAGGGCATTCGCCGCAGTCCGGACTACAACGGGCCGGACCAGGAAGGCATGGGTATGTCGCAGGCGACGATCTCGCGCGGCCGGCGCATGAGCACCGCGCGTTGTTATCTGCGACCGGCGATGAAGCGCCCGAACCTGCGTGTCGTCACCGAGGCCGCGGCCCGCCGGCTCATTTTCGATGGTCGCCGGTGCAAGGGTGTTGTCTACGAGCGCGGCGGCCAGAGCATGCGCGTGAGCGCCGAGCGCGAGGTCATCCTGTGCGCTGGCTCCATCGCCTCGCCGCAGCTCCTTGAGCTCTCCGGCATCGGTAAACCGGAGGTATTGCAGCGTTGCGGCATCGAGGTGCGCCACGCTCTGGCCGGGGTTGGCGAGAACTTGCGCGACCACATCATCGCGCGCGCGCAATTGCGCCTGTTGGTGGCAAGCGCGTCGTACAACCGGCGGACGCGCGGATTTCGGGGTGCCCTCGAGGTGCTCAAGTACGTCACTGCGTCATCCGGGTTCTTGAGCTTGCCATCGGGCCCATTGACAGGGTTCGCGAAAACCCGCCCGGACCTCCAGACGCCGGATGTGCAGTTGTTCTTTCCCCCCTTCGCGGTGAAAAGCCTTGAGGAGCGCAGGACGCTGGCGTATCCAGCGATGACCGCCTCCTGTTACCAACTCCGGCCGGAAAGTCTGGGCACCGTCCACATCCGGTCTGCCGACCCGAATGAACATCCGGCGATCCGCTTCAATTTCTTCAGCCATCCGATCGATATGTCGACCACGATCGCGGGCTTCAAGCTGTTGCGTCGGATCATCGCATCGCCCGCGATGGCGGCTTACGCGGGAGAGGAATTTTCGCCCGGGGCCGCAATCCATACCGACGCCGACATCGAAGCCTGGATTCGGGCTCACGCGGAAACGGGTTTTCACCCCATTGGCACTTGCCGCATGGGACCAGGCGAGAACGCTGTCGTGGACGACCAGTTGCGGGTGCACGGCATGCAGGGCCTGCGCGTCGCCGACGCGTCGATCTGCCCCACCATGCCCTCGGGCAATACCAATACGGCCGCCATCCTGGTGGGCGAAAAATGCGCGGACTTGATCGGGGCCGCGGCATGAAAGCAACCGAGATCCGCCGGCTCGACGCGCGGGGCGGTCGAACGCTTGATTTCACGCTGCTCGGATTCGGCTCGGTACCACTCGGCAACTACCCGCAACCGCTCGATGAATCGACCTGCGACAGCACGGTCGTGGCCGCGTGGGATTGCGGCATCAGGTACTTCGACACTGCTCCGGTTTACGGAGTCGGCCTTGCGGAGGCACGTCTTGGCCGCGTGTTGCGCACCCTGCCGCGCGATCAGTTCGTCATCTCGACCAAGGTCGGTCGCGTGCTCGTGCCTTGTGCGGAAGGCGAGCAGAATGCCAAGATTTTCGTGAAAACGCCGCCGTATCGCTTCGAATTCGATTACTCGTACGACGGTGTCATGCGGTCCTTCGAGGAAAGCCTTCGTCGGCTCGGACTGGAACGCGTCGACATCCTCTACGTCCACGACATTGATGCGATCGTGCACGGCGATCGTGAACGCTACGAGCAACGCATGCGCGAACTGTTCGATAACGGTGGCTGGCGCGCGCTCGATCAACTGCGCTCCGACGGCGTGATCACCGCGATCGGAGCGGGCGTCAACGAATGGCAGCCCTGCGTGCGCCTGCTGGAGCTCGCCGATCCCGATCTGTTTCTACTCGCGGGGCGGTATACGCTGCTCGAGCAACCGCCGTCCGACGCGTTCTTCCCGAAGTGCGCGGAACGCGGCGCGCGCGTTGTGATCGGCGGTCCGTACAACTCGGGCGTACTGGCGGGCAAAGGAACGTACAACTATTCCTCCGTGCCGCCGCCGATCGCTCAGCGCGCTGCGGCGCTCGAGCGCGAATGTGCTTCGTTCGGCGTCAGTCTGCGAGCGGCCGCGCTGCAGTTCGTCGTCGCGCATCCGCTGGTCGTCAGCGTGATCCCAGGCGCGGGCAGTGCAAGCGAAGTCACCGACAACCGCGCGACGCTCGGCGAGCCGATCCCGGCGTCGCTGTGGCAGCGCCTGAAGGATTGCGGCTTGCTCGAGGCGGGCGCCGCGACGCCGTCCGAGCTGACAGATTCAACGTTAGAAAGTCACGACCGGCATGGAGGCCTGACATGATAGAAGTTGGCACACCCGCAACCGAGCCGCACAGTGGGACGATGCGGGCGGCAGGAGCATTGGACGAGGTCGTTTCAGACAACGGTCGCGAAGTCGCAGCGACCCTGAAGAGGGTCAGCGTGGCATTCGTGGATCCGAAGACGAAGCGATCGAAGTTCGTACTCCAGAACTTCGACTTCGAGTGCGGGCGAGGAGAGTTCGTCGTGTTGGTCGGTCGCAGTGGCTGCGGCAAGACGACCGTCTTGAACATCCTCTCCGGCCTCTTGACGCCGACCAGCGGCAGCGTCGAGGTTCTCGGCAAGAGCCCGCGGGAAGCCCGCCGTCAAATCGGGTACATGTTTGCCCGGGATGCCTTGATGCCGTGGCGGCGCGCCGGGAAAAACGTCGAGTTGCCGTTGGAGCGCGATGGCGTCGACCCCGGCGAGCGCCAGCGTCGGGCCGAAGAGATGTTGGCCCGTCTCGGTCTCGAGGGCAAGAGTTCCCTGTACCCCTGGCAGCTGTCGCAGGGAATGCGACAGCGTGTGGCGCTCGCCCGGACCTGGGTTTCCGGACCCGAACTGCTGCTGATGGACGAGCCGTTTGCGGCGTTGGATGCCCAGACCAAGATCGAAGCCAGGGCGGAGTTCCTGAAGATCTGGGAAGAGCGCCGACGCAGCGTCGTTTTCGTTACCCATGACCTGGGCGAGGCACTGTTGTTGGGGGACCGCATCGTCATGCTGGCTACTGGCGGCAAGGAACTCGTCAACCTCAAGGTGCCATTCCAACATCCGCGTGATGTCTCCGAACTGCCATTCACCAAGGAATTCCGCGAACTCGAACACGACCTCTCCCAGAAGCTTGTGTAGGCGATCGGCGGGGAGCAGCGCGCCGTGCAGCTGCAGGCGATGCTGGCCTGGATCGGTTCGCGAGCGGCGTTTACTGCGCCAATTGCGAAATCATGCGCAGGACGCGGCAGCAGAGGTCCAGGGTGGGCGCGGGCAGGTCGAAGCGGTTCGCCAGCGTCAATGTGTAGCCAAGCGTTTCGTTCACCTCGAGCCGACGGCCGCGTTCGGCATCCTGCAGCATCGATGGGCGCATATCCGGTGCGCTGGCCTTGAGCTTCTCGGCCCACGCCTGCGCGATCGCCACGGCTTCGGCTTCGCTGCGATGGAGCAGGGCGGCGCTGGTCAGCGCTGCATCGATCAGCGCAATGCCAAGATGCTGCGCCACGGCTGCGGTCTCGCGCATGACACGGGTGGCCAGCAAGGCGGTATCGGGATCGAGCAGGTAGCGCCAGCTTGGCTGGCGCGTCAGGACCCCCACGGCGCTCCCGCCGGACCAGGCGACGAATTTGGACCATTCGACCGCCGCGATCCAGTCCGATGCCTCGACGTTCAAGCCCGAACGCTTCATCGCACCCACCATGGCGTCGGCCCGTGCCGACTCACCGCCGGCGATCTCGCCGATGGTAGTCATCCCCGCTCTCGTGTAGCGCACCGCGCCGGGCTCGTCGCCCTGCGCCGCAAGCACCTCCGCGCCAATCATGGTGACCGCGCCGAGGACGGTTGACGCCCCGAAGGCTTGCGCCAGCGCATCGTTCTTCTGCACCCCGTTCTGCACCGAGAACGCGCTCGTGACCTTCAGCTCGCGCAGTGACTCCAGGGCGCCGGCCGTGTCGTAGGTCTTGGTAGCCAGGATGAGCAGGTCGCAAGCTCGCAACCGCTGTGGCTCGGTGACGATGTCGCAGCGTGCGGTGAAATCGTCCGCGCCCGTCACGGGAATGCCGTGCGCGGCCAAGGCCAGTGCCCGCGCGCCGCGCGCGACCAGGGACACCTCATGGCCGTCCCGCGCCAGATACGCGGCATACAGCGAACCCAGCGCGCCGGCGCCGACGATGACGACTTTCATGCAGTATCTCTACAGGCGCAGGCGTTCATTTCAGCCAGCCCGCAATTGCGTCGCACGCACCTTGTGCGCCGGCGTCACGGCAGCCCCGCGGTCGCAGATAACCTCGTCAGCGGCACTGGCCGATGCCTTGCCGAAACGCTTGGGCCGGTCGCCCGGCACCAACAGGTAACTACGCGAAGCGGGTGCGGGTGCGGTGTTCATGCGGCGCATCTTGCCAGACGCGACGCGTCCGCCCCATTCGAATTTGCACAAGCTCCCTTTGCCCAAATTCCCATGGACGCTGAGGCACAAGCAACAAAGAATAGGCACTACCGCACATGACCCGACACCCGTCGTGCCTTTGGCGAACCACAGGAATGCCAGCATGCAGTGCGACCAATTCGAGCTCTTCCCCGCTGCCCGCCACCGGCGCGACACCCTGCCGCTGTACGGCCACCTGATCGGCAATCAATGGGTGGACAGCGCGGGCCCGCCCCTGCCGGTCGTAGCCCCGGCGACGGGCCGCCGCTTCGCCTGGCTGGGCGGTGGCGGCGCCACCGAGATCGATGCCGCCGTACGCGCCGCGCGCGCCGCGCTGGCCGGCGACTGGGGACGCACCACCGCCACCGAGCGCGGCCGCCTGATGATGGCCTTCGCTTCGCTGGTGCTGGTCCATGCGCAGCGCCTGGCCTGGATCGAAGCCCACGATACCGGCAAGCCGATCTCGCAGGCGGTTGCCGACATGCGTGCCGTGGCGCGCTACTTCGAGTTTTACGGCAGCGCCGCCGACAAGATCCACGGAGAAGTCATCCCCTACCTGAATGGCTACAACGTGTCGGTGGTGCGCGAGCCGCTGGGCGTCACGGCCCATATCACGCCCTGGAATTACCCGGCCCAGATGTTCGGCCGCAGCATCGCGCCGGCGCTGGCCATGGGCAACGCCGCGGTGCTCAAGCCGGCCGAGGAGGCCTGCCTGGTCTGCCTGGAGCTCGGCCAGCTGGCCGTTGAGGCCGGCTTTCCCGCTGGCGCGCTGAACATCGTCACCGGCCTGGGGGAAGAGGCCGGCGCCGCGCTCACCGCGCACCCCGACATCAACTTCATCTCCTTCACCGGATCGCCCGAAGTCGGCCGCCTGGTGCAGGAGGCCGCGGCGAAGCACCACGTACCGGTGGTGCTCGAACTCGGCGGCAAGTCGCCGCAGGTGGTGTTCGCCGACGCCGACCTGGAGCTGGCCGCCACCACCGTGTGCAAGGCCATCACGCAGAACGCGGGCCAAACCTGTTCGGCCGGCAGTCGCGTGATCGTGGAACGCAGTGTGTTCGACCGCTTCGCGACCCTGCTGGCCAGCCGCTTCGCCGCGCTGCGAATCGGACGGCCGGAGGACGACGCGGACCTCGGGCCGCTGATCAACCAGACCCAGCAGCGCCGCGTGCTGGACTTCATCGAGAACGCGCGCCGTGACCGGCTGCCGGTGATTGCCGAGGCGCGTATTCCGGCTTCGCTCAACGACGGATATTTCGTCCCGCCGGTGGTCTTTGGCCCGGCGCCCGCGGACAACGCGCTGGTGTGCCAGGAGGTGTTTGGCCCGGTGCTGGTGGCGCAGGTATTCGACACCGAGGAAGAGGCGGTTCAACTCGCCAACGGCACCGAGTTCGGGCTGGTGGCCGGAGTCTGGACGCACGACGGCGCGCGCCAGCAGCGCATGGCCAGGCGCATCGTTTCGGGCCAGGTTTTCATCAACTGCTACGGCGCCGGTGGCGGCGTGGAGCTGCCCTTCGGAGGCACCAAGCGCAGTGGCCACGGCCGCGAGAAAGGCTTGATGGCGCTGGAGGG
>JANYBQ010000313.1 GCA_025360705.1 Betaproteobacteria bacterium
CGCGATACCGCTGGCCGGCTGGCCTATCTGCGTTGGCTCGGCGCCATGAGCCAACGACTGCAGCGCCGCAAACCAGACCTGGAAACCCGAAAAGAATTTCTGCAAACGGTCTGGTACGAAAGCAGGCGCTCGGGCCTTGAGACCACGGTGGTGCTAGGCTTGATCCAGGTGGAAAGCGCGTTTCGCAAATTCGCGGTATCCAGCGTGGGTGCGCGCGGCTATATGCAGGTGATGCCGTTCTGGCCGCGTGTGCTGGGCGGTGCCGGCGATGGCGATGCTTCGCGCCTGTTTCACATGCAGACCAATCTGCGGTTCGGCTGCGTTATCCTGCGCCATTATCTTGACCGTGAAAACGGCAACCTGTTCATGGCCTTGGGCCGCTACAACGGTTCGCGTGGCAAGGCGCCCTATCCGCAAGCGGTGCTCGATGCCACCCGGCAATGGGAGTTCAGCCCGGCCTGAGCTTGTGGCTACAAAAAGCGGCCTCTATGCGCGCCCTCAATCCTGCTTGGTCAGGACTTGCAGCAGTTCGCCGTTTTCGTACATCTCCATCATGATGTCCGAGCCGCCGATAAACTCGCCTTTTACATATAGCTGGGGAATCGTCGGCCAGTTGCTGTAATCCTTGATGCCGGCGCGGATCTCGGCATCTTCCAGCACGTTCACGGTTTTGATTGCTTTGGGCTCCACGCCACACGCTTTCAAAATCTGTATCGCACGGCCGGAAAAGCCGCATTGGGGAAAGCTGGCATTGCCTTTCATGAAAAGCAGTACCTCGTTGGATTTGACCAACTCGTCGATGCGTTGCTGTGCGTTGCTCATATTCAAACTCCTTGGACGTCAATGGCCCGATTATCCTAGAAACGGCAGTTGGACGCGTAGCGCTGTCACCCAGATGGTGACGATAATCGTCGCTAAAAAAGCCCCGTGTTCATGCGCGGTTGCCTGCGGACACAAGCGGTCAACTGCCGTTTCTAGGATTATTTCACCATCACGGCAAACCTGTGGCTGGCAGCCCGGCAGCGCTTGGTGCACGTCGGGTTTCATGCGTTCTCCCTGCGCTGCAGCGTTCCTGGTTGCCCAAGTCATGGCGGGTTTCGACGGCTTCATAACCGGCAGCCACCAACAATCCGCGCACCGCCGCTGCCTGGTCGAATCCGTGCTCGATCAACAGCCAGGCGCCCGGATAAAGCCGCGTTTTTGCCGTGCTGACAATGTGCCGGATATCCCGCAGACCGTCCAGGCCCGACACCAGCGCGGGGATTGGTTCATGCTTGAGCGCGACCAGGTGGGGGTCGTCTACCGCGACGTAGGGTGGGTTGGCGACGATGCAATGGTATTGGCGCTGGGCCCGGTCCATCCATGAACCTTGACTGAACTGGATCTGCAGACCCAAGCGTTGCGCGTTGGCACTTGCCACTGCCAGTGCGTCCGCGCTGCTATCGATGGCGTGCACTTCGAGATTCGGTTGTTCATGTTTCAAAGCCAACGCGATGGCCCCGCTGCCGGTGCCCAGGTCCAGCACCGCGAATGGCGGATCGTGACGCGCTGCAATCGGCCCCGCCAGAAGTTCCAATGCCCACACAACCAGCGTCTCGGTGTCGGGCCTTGGAATCAGAACCCGCGCATCGACTAGAAGGTCCAGGCCGAAAAATTCTTTATGCCCGGTGATATAGGCCAATGGCTCACCCGCGGCCCGGCGGCTCACATCGCCCTCGAATCGCGCTTGTATCGCCGCCGGCAAAGCCGCATCTCCGTGCGCCAGCAGCCATGCGCGACGCGTGCTCAACTGCGCGGGCTCGGTGCCCAGGGCATGCAATAACAGCAGTTGCGCATCCAGCCGTTCCAGACCTTTGGCCTGGGCGGTGACCAAGGCACTTGCAATATCGGACATGCTCGGGCGATGGTTGATAAGCCCCTGACCAAAGTCAGGCGGCCGTACCCAGTTCCAATGCCGCCAGTTGTTCGGCGGCCTGTGCGGCTTGCAGTGCCTGCACCACATCGTCCAGGTCGCCTTCCATGATGGTCAGCAGCTTGTACAGCGTGAGGTTGATGCGGTGGTCGGTCAGGCGACCCTGTGGGAAGTTGTAAGTGCGGATACGGTCGCTGCGGTCGCCAGTGCCGACCAGGCTCTTGCGCTCGGCCGCGTCCCTGGCCGCGCGTTCGGAGCGGTCCTTCTCCTGAATCCGCGCCAGCAACACCTGCATCGCCTTGGCCTTGTTACGGTGCTGGCTGCGGTCGTCCTGGCACTCGGCCACGATGCCGGTAGGAATATGCGTGATGCGCACCGCCGAGTCGGTCTTGTTGATGTGTTGCCCGCCGGCGCCACTCGCGCGGTAGGTGTCGATGCGCAGGTCGGCCGGGTTGATCTGTACCGCCACCGATTCGTCGGGTTCGGCCAGCACCGCGACGGTACATGCACTGGTGTGAATACGCCCCTGGGTCTCCGTGGCCGGCACCCGCTGTACGCGGTGGCCGCCCGACTCAAACTTCAGGTCCCCATACACATGGGCTCCGGTTATGCGCAGTACCAACTCTTTATAACCGCCCAATTCACTGGCCGACTCGCTGATGATCTCGGCCTTCCAGCCCCGGCGTTCGCAATAACGCGTGTACATACGCGACAGATCGCCGGCGAACAGCGCCGACTCGTCACCCCCGGTTCCCGCGCGAATCTCCATGAAGGCGTTACGCACGTCGTCGGGGTCTTTCGGCAACAACATGCGCTGCAATTCGGCGTCGAGCTGGCCCAACTCGGATGCCGCGGCATGCATTTCTTCCTGTGCCATCGCCGCCATCTCGGGCTCGTCGCCGGATGCCGCCAACAAATCGCGCGCAGCGCCCAGGTCGGCCTCCCTCAGGCGGTAACGCGCCCAGCGACCGGCCACGGCCGCAACGTCCGAATGTTCGCGCGACAAGACCAAAAACTGATCCATGTCCTTCATGATGTCTTCACGCGACAGCAGGAATTCGAGCTCTCCCAGACGTGCAGCGTAACGGTCCAGTTGTTGGCGAAAAAAAGCTTTCATGGCAGGCCGGGGTGGGTTTCTTTTCGGGTCGTTGGTGGGTGCCGAACGGCACCGGCGCAACGGGTGCCGGGCCCGTCGCGCCGGCGCGGCGCAAAGCTGCTTCGCAAGAGGAGCGGGCGAGCGCCGCTAACGTTCCTTGCGCAGAAAGAAATGCTGCACGGCAGAACTGGCCTGTGAGCGTGCATAGGCGTCGCCCGTGTTCAATTCGGCCATGGCGCCGTGCAGCATCTTTTGCGTCAATCCACGGGACAAAGCTTCGAGCACGGCGTCCACGTTTTCGCCTTTGGCCAGCAGTTTGCGGGCGCGGCTGATTTCCGCGGCGCGCCATTCGTCGGCCTGGGCGTTGAGCTGCTGGATCAGCGGTACCGTGCCGCGCTGGTCCACCCAATGCATGAAACTTTGCACGCCGGCATCGATGATGGCCTCGGCTTGCGCAACTGCCGCCTGGCGGCTGGCCTGGCCGGTTTGTACTACGCCCGCGAGGTCGTCCACGGTATAAAGATAGACATCCTGCAGTGCCTTGACTTCAGGTTCGACGTCGCGCGGCACCGCCAGATCCACCATGAACATGGGCCGGTGTTTACGCTTTTTGAGTGCTCTTTCCACGGCCCCCAGACCGATGATCGGCAACGTGCTTGCGGTGCAGCTGATCACGGCGTCGAACTCATGCAGCCGCTCGGGCAGGTCGCCCAGGCGCATCACATTGCCGCCAAACCGGGCGGCCAGTTTTTCGCCGCGTTCCATGCTGCGATTGGCGATGGTGATCGACTTGGGCTTGCGTGCGGCGAAATGGGTGACGCAAAGCCCTACCATCTCACCCGCGCCGACAAACAGCACCTTGACCTCGCCCAGGTTTTCAAACAATTGCCCGGCCAGCCTTACGGCGGCAGCGGCCATGCTGATGGAGTGCGCACCAATTTCGGTCGAGGAGCGTACCTGTTTGGCCACCGCGAACGAACGCTGGAACAGCTGGCTCAGCGTGCTGCCCAGAGCGCCAGCATGTTCCGCGGCCCGCACCGCGTCCTTGAACTGGCCCAGAATCTGCGGTTCACCTAGCACCATCGAATCCAGCCCGCTGGCAACCCGAAACGCGTGCCGCGCGGCTAGTCCATCTTCCAGTGTGTAGGCGTGTGAACGCAACAACGATGGCGTCACGCCGCCGGAGTGAGCCAGCCAGTCGAGCGTAGGCTCGATCTCGGCCCGATCGCCAGCACAGTAAATCTCGGTGCGATTGCAGGTGGAGACGATGGCTGCCTCGGGCTGCCGCGACAGGGCCTGACGTAAACCACGCAAGGTGGGTTCCAGTTGCTCACTGGCAAACGCGAACCTGCCGCGCAGATCGAGCGGCGCGGTGGTGTGGTTGATTCCTAAAGCCCAGACTGCCATAACGGATAGTTTGGGCTGATTATAAAATTTGCGCCACCATGGGATTGCTCGACACGTTAAATCACCTGCTGAACTTCGCCGCACCGGCATTTGCGCTGGCCGTGCTGATGCCCGCTTTTGCGCGCCTGACAACGCGAGGAAAGGCCTCCGGTAGCGGTTTTGCCACCCAGTCAGCCGTTAATTTCGCGGCCTGCCTGGCGGTGCTGCTGGCCGGCCTGTGGATCGAGGGTCAGGATGGAAAAATGCTGACCTATGCCGCCATGGTGGTGGTCTGCGCCAGCACCCAGTGGGCGATGCGGCGCGCTTGAGGTTTCCACGCCTGCCAGTGCGGCGGCAAATGCCCGCGCTTATTAGCTTACTTGCTGGTTTTGAAATTGCTAAAGGTACGTGTCTGCACCTTGCGGATGTCCTGCGGCAGGGCGTCGGGCGCAATCATGGTTTTGGCAGCGGCGGCATCCAGAAAAATCGATTTGTTCTCGGCCACCTCCTTCTGAACGAACTTCAACGACGCCGAATTCGGATTGGCGTAAAAAACCTTGTTGGTCAGCGACGCATGTACTTCGGGGCGCAGGATGTAATTGATAAACAGATGCGCATTGGCGACGTTCTGGGCGTCCTTCGGAATCGCCATGGTGTCGAAAAACAGCGTGGCGCCGGTTTTTGGAATCAGCGCTTCGATGAGCACCGGCGACTTGGCTTTTTTCGCCGCGTCCGCGGCACGGTTGCGCGCAATGTTGATGTCGCCCGAATATCCCAGCACCAGGCAAATCCCACCGCCGGCCATTTCCTCGATATAACCCGAGGACGAGAACCGCGTGACGAAGGGACGGATGGTCTTGAGCATCTGCCCCGCTGCGGCATAGTCGGCCGGATCGTGGCTGTAGGGCGGCTTGCCAATGTAGTGCAAGGCGGCTGGCATTACCTCGGAGGCGGAATCCAGCAAGCTGACGCCACAGCTTTTAAGTTTGCTCACGTATTTCGGATCGAACAGCAGGCCCCAGGCGTTGTCGGGCATGGGCATGCCGCCCAGCGCGGCTTTAACCTTGTTGACGTTGATGCCCACTGTGACATAACCCCACAACCAGTCCACCAGGTACTGGTTGCCCGGATCGAGCTTGGCCAACTGGTCGAGCAAACCCTTGTCCAGGTTGCCCCAGTTGGTGAGCTTGGACCGGTCGAGCTTTTGCAGCAGCCCGCCTTCAATCTGGGTCTTGGCGAAGTGGGAACTGGGCACGACGATGTCGTAACCGGTTTTGCCGGCCACCAGTTTGGCGTGCAGCACTTCGTTGTTGTCGTAGTTGTCGTAACGGACCTTGATACCGGTCTCTTTTTCAAAGTTTTTGATCGTGTCGTCGGCAATGTAGTCCGACCAGTTATAGATATTGAGGACCTTGGGGTCGGCGGCCCGGGCGGGCCCGGAACTCAATACGGCGCTGGTCGCGAAAACCAGAATCAGGCCGATCTTCTGCAAATTGAAAATCATGTCTATCGAACCTTTCAACTTCAATGGGGGTCGGGTAATGCGGCCCTCGCACGCTGGCGAGCAGGCGACGCAAAATGATAACGGGAAACTTAAATTGTCTTGTCCTGCCTTTCCTTGAGTTGCCGGCGTAGCAACAGAATCGTCTCGGGTGCTCCCCGCAAGTTGGGATTAACCTTGAGCGCCCGTTCGAAATAAACGATGGCTTGCTCGAAGTTGCCCTGGTTGAGATGGATTTGTCCATAACCGGACAATGCGCCGAAATGGTTGGGGTTGCGTTTTAGCACTTCGTCGCAGTCTTTCATCGACAGTTCGAATTTACCCATCATGTAATAAATCGTGGCGCGTTTGTTCCATGCTTCGGCAAAAGCCGGTTTGCGCCGGATGATTTCTGAAAACGTGGCCACCGCTTCAGGCAGGTTGGACATCTCCATCTGCTGCACACCGCGTGCGTACAGCGCGTCGATGGCGCGGTCCCCGGAGCGGCTCCAGATCTCCCACATCGACGCATTGGCATACAGCCGGACAGTTTCGTCTTCGTCATGCAGCCGCGCAACCAGTTGGTCGGCATCGGCCATGGTGCCGATTTCTCCAAGGCGTTCGACGCCCGCGCGGCGGACGTCGGCGGAAGCTTGGGCCAACGCCTTGAGCGCCTGGGCCCGCGTGGGTGCCTTATCAGCCGCGGCCAGAGGCAGGCAGACCGCCAATGCAAGTATTCCGATACGAAGCCATGGAGCACACACCATATTCCCTCCTGAAGCGTTGCCGATACCGGTGTAACACCGGCGCTATCCAAAGAATACGCCGCTTTTTGCTGCCGCATGCTGGCTCTGGTATCAGCGGCGCATCAAAGCAGTTCCAGCAATCCGGAGGCGACGTCCGCCGGATCCCTGCCGGTCTTGAACAGCACGCTGGAATGTGGCCCGAACAGGCACAGCTTGTTGCCTCGAACTTCCAGCCAGTTTCCTTCCGGCAGCGCCAGTATGGGCACATCCGGGTTTAGAACCAGGTATTCCGCAAGGCGCTGGTTACGGCTTTCGCCTTGATGACCTGGCGGCAGGACGTTGTTGTAGTGGCAATTGAGTTGAAACCGCACCATCCCCAGAGCATCCAGGCCCTTGGGATCCACGATCGGCATGTCATTGGTGGTACAGATGCTTGGCGAGGCCAGCACCGAGCCCGCACTCCAGCCGATGTAGGGGGTGCCTGAAGAGGCCGCGGCTTGCACTGCCGACAGGCACCCGCGTTTGCGCATCTCGTACAACAGCCGGAAGGTGTTGCCGCCTCCGACCAGCAGGAGCTCTGTTTGCGCAATGGCGGCATGCACATTCGCACAGGTATGCGCACCGGTCAGTTCAAATCCAAGCGGCTGCAGCGCGTTCTGCGCCATGGCGGTGTAGTCATCCCAGTCCACAGTGACGCCCGCAAACGGAAAGAACAACGCTTTCCTGCGCGGGCCCGCGAAACTTTGGATGGCTTCGCGCGCATGGACCAGGTATTCGCCGGCCGGATTGCGGGAATTGCTGAGCAGCAGCAAGTTGGGTGACGTGTTCGAGACCGGCTTCATGGTGTATTTTTCCCCATGGTTTGCAAATGTTCAAGCGAGCCGTAACGTGTTTGCAGATTCGTCCATTCGTCCGACGCGTAGAACGGGCAACGACCGGCACCGTAAAGCTTGGCCACTTCAATACAGAAACGCGTCGCTTGTTCGATATCGAAAATGTTCGACACGCCGGTGGCTGGTCCCGGCACGGTGGATTGCGCGGTCAGCGCGACGCCGACCACGGGTGCCGACGTGGCGGTGCAGGGTTGCAGGATGCTGTTAACGTGGTGCAGCCCATTGCCGTAAGGCGTGATGTCCTGCGTGGTGATCGGCAACACCATCGGCAGTTCGCCGGTGACCCAGCTCAGCAAGTCCAGCAACGGTTCGGCGACCCGCAACACATAACCCTGTTTGACCGTGGGCGTGATGGCCATGCCGCGCTTGTTGACAAGTCGGTTGCCGCGCGTGGTGTCGACCGACAGAATCGCGGCCATGTCAGGGTGCACCTCCATGCGGTTCATGGTGTCCATGTCCACTGGTGAATTCATGAAAGGCACGGGTTCGTGCGGGATGGTTGGCGCATTCGGGCAGATGTGGGTGGCAAAACGCACGGTGCCCGGCAAGCTATCCCCGGTCGCTGCCATGTCCGCGAGTTTGAGCGCAGCGGCCAGCGTGACAATAGCGCCATCGGCATCCGATACCAGGCCAATTGCGTTGGGGCGTGCGCCGACGCCGCCAAGCCGGCCGATGATGCCCAGCACCGGCCCACCAGCCGCACCGGCAATAGCGCCCGACACAAAATCGGTCCTGCCTTTCGGGCCCTGAACGCGTTCGACCTTCAGGTCGCCCACACCGCGCGAGCGCAGCAGGTCGACCACCTGCGCACCCGTCACGCGCGCACCCGACAGCAATTCGAATATCTCCAGCGCTTGTTTCAAAGCCATGTTGTTTACCTTCGATCAGGGGACGGCGCTGAACATAGAGCGATCCGGGTCGGGTTCTGGCACGGCCGCGATCAGTGTCCTGGCGTATTCGCTTTGGGGGTTGTCGAATACGTCCGCGGTGATGCCTTCTTCAACGATGGCGCCGCGATAAATCAGCGCGATGCGGTCGCATATGTAACGGATAACACCCAGGTCGTGGGAGATAAAAAGATAGGTCAGCTTCATGCCTTGCTGCAACTGGTCCAGCAGGTTCAGCACCTGCGCCTGCACCGATACGTCGAGCGCCGAGGTGGGTTCGTCCAATATCAGCAGGCGCGGATTCAGCGCCAGAGCGCGGGCGATGCCGATGCGTTGGCGCTGGCCGCCCGAGAACTCGTGCGGGAAACGGTACAGATGCTGCGCGCCCAGGCCCACCAGCTCCAGCAGCTCCATGACCCGGTCGGTCTGCCGCTCGCCAGACAACTTGAGCACATCGCGGTGCACCACCATGGGCTCGGCCACGATGTCGCGCACGGTCATGCGTGGGTTGTCGATGCGTAAGGGTCCTGGAACACGATCTGGATCTGGGACCGCAGGGCCCGTACCTCGGAGGCGGACATGCGCGTCAGATCGGCCCCGTCGAAATAGATGCTGCCCGATGTGATTTCTTCCAGGCGCAGGATGCAGCGCGTCAAGGTGGTTTTGCCCGAACCGGACTCACCCACCAGGCCGAAACTTTCGCCTTCCCGGATTGAAAGGCTCACATCCTTGAGCGCCGTGAATACTTTGGGCGGTCGGCCCCAGCCGGTCGATTGACGGAATTCTTTCGTGACTTGATCGAGCTTTAGCAGCATCACACTACCTCTGCGGCCTGGCGCGCCAGAATGCAGTGGACACGATGCGCCGGTGTCACCTCGATGGCGGCGGGCAGGCGCTCGCGGCACTCGGGTTGCGCGAACTCACAACGCGGCGCGAAGCGGCAACCGGCAGGCGGCGAGACCAGATTGGGCACGGTACCGGCCAGGCCGATCAGGTCGCCGCGCTTCATGCGGGCCGAGGGAATGGCGCGCAGCAACGCGCGGGTATAAGGATGTCGCGGGTGCTTGAAAATTGCGCGCACCGGGCCGGACTCGACGATGTTGCCGGCGTACATCACGGCCACATGGGTGCAGACCTGCGCCACGACGCCCAGGTTGTGGGTAATCAGCAGCACTCCCAGGTTGAATTCCTGCACCAGGCCGTGAATCAGGCGCAGTACCTGCGCCTGCACCGAAACATCCAGCGCGGTGGTGGGTTCGTCGGCAATCAACAAGTCAGGTTTGCCTATTAGCGCCATCGCAATCAGCACCCGCTGGCGCATGCCGCCCGAAAACTGGTGCGGATACATATCGATGCGTTCCGCGGCATGTGGAATACCGACCTTGTCGAGCATCTGAATCGCCACTTTGCGCGCCGCGCCGCGTTTATCGCGTTCACTCGCATTACGCGTTACACCCAGCAGGCCGGGGTCATGGGCGGCCACATGCAGCGCCACATCGATCAACTGCTCACTGATGCGAAACACCGGATTCAGGTTGGTGGTCGGGTCCTGGAAAATCATGCCGATGCGCCGACCGCGCAACGCACGCATGGTGGGTTCGCCGGCATGCAGGACATCCTGGCCGTCGAACAGGATTTCGCCCAGTACATATTCCGCGGGCGGCGACGGCAACAGACGCGAGACCGACAGGCCGGTGACCGATTTCCCGCAGCCGGTTTCGCCCACCAGCCCCCACACTTCGCCACGCTCCACCGACAGGTCGATGCCGTTCAAAATGTGGGCGCGCCCTTCGAACGAACGCATCATGAGATGCAGGTTTTTGATTTCCAGCAGCGCCATGTTTTTAGAACAAGTTCTCACCTGCGTGCCCGGGGATCCAGCACATCGCGTAGGCCGTCCCCGAGTAGATTGAAGCCAAACACGGCCAGGAAAATCGCCAGGCCCGGGAAGATCGCGGTCCACCAGAAGTCAGGCATGTAACTGCGCGCCGTGGACAACAGGGCACCCCACTCGGGAGTGGGCGGCTTCACTCCGATGCCCACGAAACCCAGCGACGCTGCGGTAAGAATCGCGAAGCCCATATCGAGCGACATCTTGACAATCAGTGGCGACACGATGTTGGGCAGGATGTGCCGGAAAACGATCCGCATCGGGTTGGCGCCCACGGCGCGCGCCGCGGTGACGTACATCTCTTCCTTGCGCACCACCACTTCACCGCGCACCAGCCGGCAATAACCCGGCCACCAGGCCAGCGAAATCGCGATCATCGCGTTAATGATGCCGGGGCCCAGCGCGGCGGCTATCGCCATGGCAAGAATCAGCCCCGGAATCGTGAGGAACAGGTCGGTAACGCGCATGATGACCTCGTCGGCCCAGCCGCCCAGGTAGCCCGCGATAGCGCCCAGCACAGTGCCGATCAGGGTACCCAGCACCACCACCAGTAAACCCACGAAAAGTGAAATACGCGCGCCGGCGACGGTAAGCGAAAGCACGTCCTGCCCGACCTCGTTGGTACCGAACCAGTGTTGTGCCGACGGAGACTGGAATTTGCTGGCCAGGTCCACACTGCCTGTGACGTGTTCTGGGTAGGGCACAAACCATGGACCCACCGCTGCTGTGAGCAGCAGCGCCACCACGATCGCCAGTCCCACGACCGACAATTTACTCGACTGGAAGCGGTAGATGGCACGGCGCCAGGATTCCGCGCGCGAGGACCGGGCCGCTACCGCTGCCGCCGCGACTACCTCGGCCTTGTTGATGGCGGTCATGGTTACCACCTGAGGCACTTTGTGATCGGCTCGGCCGTGCTCATTGGTAACGGACCCTGGGATTGAGCACGCCATACAGCAGGTCGATCACGATGTTGACCAGTAAAAACACAATGCCGATCACCAGCGTGACGCCCATTACGGGCTGGAAGTCCTGCGTGACGATGGCCTTGGTTGCGTAGAGGCCGATGCCAGGCCAGTCGAAAATCGTCTCGACCAGCACCGTGCCACCCAGCAGCCAGCCGAAATACAGACCGATCACGGTCAGGCTGGCGGTCATCGCGTTCTTGAGCACGTACTTGAAAAGGATCAGGCGCTGCGACAGGCCGAGTGCGCGTTCGGTCAACACGTAGTCCTGTTGCAGCACTTCCAGCACGCTGGCGCGCATCATGCGGATCAAGGTTGCCATGGGAGACAGGCTCATCGCAAACGCCGGAAGTACCAGGTGCCGGGCCGCCAATGTCGCGGCGGGCCAGTTACCGGTTACCAGCGCATCGACGATCAGGAAACCGGTCAGCGGCGTCGGTGGGTCTTCGGTCAGCGGATAGCGGCCCGCCAACGGCAACCAGCCCAACGACATCGCAAAACCAAGCTGCAGCAACAATCCAAGAAAAAAACGTGGCATTGAAATCGAACCCAACGACAACACACGCAACACATAGTCGGGCCAGCGATCGCGGTAGACCGCGGCCGCTAGCCCAAGCGGAATGCCGACCACAATGGCCAGGAACATGGCCGCGAAAACCAGTTCCAGCGTGGCCGGCAAATAGACGCGCAAATCGTCCAGCACCGGCCGGCGCGTGAGAATGGATTCGCCCCAGTTCCCCTGCACCAGTCCCGTGACGTAACGCCAGTATTGCACCGGCATGGAGCGGTCTAGGCCCAGTTCGGTGCGCAGCAGTTCGATCTCCTGCTTGCTGGCCTGGGGGCCCGCTGCCAGTTGCACCGGGTCGCCCGGCAACATCCGCGCGATCGCGAAAGTCAGCAGCGACAACCCGATCAGCACCGGAATCAGCAGTACCAGCCGGCGCAGGACGTATCTCAGCATGGTCCCTGGCGCTGCCGTTCAGACGCGCTTTTGCCGCTTATTTCAGCGAAAGCGGGAACAACTCGGGAGCGTTGCCGGCGATCGGCGTGAACTTGTAGTTCTGCAGGTCCGAGCGCATCGCCATCTTGCGTTTTTCCACCACGCCGAAGATGTCTGGCGCGTCCTCCACGATGGTCTCCTGCATGGTCTTGTACAGCGCGACACGTTTGGCTTCATTGCGCTCGCCACGGGCCTGCATGATCAGGTCATCTACCTTTTTGTTGTTGTAGACCGGGTTCTGCCAGTTGCCATTGCGCGAGCCGTGGTAGGCCGCGAAGGCGATGTTGTCCGCGTCGGCGTAGTTGGCGGTCTGGTACACCGGAAAGAAGTCGGGTGTGGTCTGCGGCGTCTTGGTCATGGCCACCATGTCGGGCCACACCGTGGGCTTGATGTCGAGCGTGATGTTGAGCTTCTTCAAGGCGTCCAGCAGCACCAGCGCATACAGGCGTTGCTGCTCCAGGCCATTGACCACCGTCATGCTGAGCTTGACGTTTCCGCTCGGGTATTTGGACTTGGCCAGGTATTGCTTGGCCCGCGCCAGGTCGGTGCGCGGCACCACCAGCTTGGGGTCGTGGCCCAGGATACCGGTAGGCAGGGGCCCCTGCATGATCTGCGCGTAGTCCGCGGCGGCCTCCATGCTTTTGTAATCGAACGCGTAAGAAATGGCTTTGCGCAAATTGACGTCCGCAAGCGGGCCGTTCTCGGTATTCATTTTGATCGAGAAGGTGCGGTACTCCGCCTCGACGATAGGCACTACGCCGGGTTTGCCCTGCAGCGCATGGATGTCTTCGGATGAAAGATCCATTGCCATGGTCGCCTCGCCGCGTTGCAGCATCAGGCGCTGCGTGGTGGTCTCGCGCACGATTTTCCAGATCGCGCCGGTGAGATTGCCGCCGCCGGTTTTCCAGTAGGTCGGTATGCGTTCCAGTTCGTACAGATTGCCGGCTTCGGCGCGTTTGACGCGAAACGGACCGGAGCCTTCGATGTTGCTGCGCAGCCAGGTTTGTCCGTCGTCGGTGCCCTTGTTGGCTTCGACCTTGGCGGGGTTCACGATGAACAGCCATGGCATCACCTGCAGGAACGCGCCGAACGGCTTGGTGAGCTTGATCCGGATGATGCTGGGCGTCATCACGTCCACGCTTTTGGTGTCCATGATGCCCGTGAACATCCAGGCGGCGCCCTTGTTGATACGCACCATGCGGTCGATGGAATATTTCACCGCATCGGCTGTCACCGGTGTGCCGTCGGTAAATTTGGCCTTGGGGTCGATGCGGAAGATGTATTCCAGCCCGTTGTCCGACTGCGCCCAACTCTCGGCCAGGTGGGGTACCACCTTGGCCGGGTTGCCCTCGATGCGCACCAGTGCGTCGTAGGTGTTGCGCAGCAACCATACCGAGGAATATCCGGATGCGACATGGGGATCGAAGTTGGGTATGTCCTGGTTGCTGGCCAGGATCATGACCTTGCGCGCCTGTGTCTGTGCCTGCGCGGTGCCGGGCCAGCCGATGGAGGCCAAGGCCAGGGAGCCCGAGATAGCGGCGGCAACACTGCGGCGAGTGAAATTGAATTGATTCATCGTTTACTCCGATAGGTTGGAAAGATCGCTGGAAAATTATGGGCGCGGGACACCATCATGCACCCGTTATGCCGTAGTGTTCGCTGGCTTGCGCGTCGGTGATGTAGCCATTTTTAAGATCCTGCAATACCTGCGCGCGCGCACGTTCGGCGGGTTTTCCCCAGCCGCCACCGGTGCCCGTGTACAGCCGTACCAGGTCGCCTTTTGCCAGGCGGGCCTGGGCGATCTTGGTGACGCGCTGCATGCTGCCATCGGTGCGCCGTATCTCGGCGTAGTTGCCGGACCCGCTTTGTCCGCCTTCCACGCCCCACGGCAAAAACTTGTCGCGCCCGTAGGTGCCCGTAAAAAACGCTTCCGTGCCGACGATGCGGTAGTCCAGAACGGTTCCGTTTCCGCCCCGCTGCCGGCCCGCGCCGGCATTGTTGGTGTGGAAGGCGTACTGCTCTACGCGTACGCCGTACCGCGCCTCGGCCACCTCCACCGGGATGTTGTAGGTTTCGCCGTTGCCGGGCCCGAACTGGCCGCGCTCCCCGTCCTTGCCGGAGCCCGCGCCCCAGCCGCCGGTGAGCGGTTCCACCAGCACATACAACTCGCCCGACTCGGGATGTTCACCCGAGATGATGGTGCCGCAGACAGATGCAAAGCCACCGGCTGGAATCCGTTCGGGCAGCACCGGCGCGAGCGCCTTCATGACCAGGTCCATCGCGAAGATTCCGGTCTCCCAATAGATCGACGTCGGGGAAGGGCGCTGGGCCGTGAACAAGGTCGCATCCGGGCACACCACTTCGAGCAGCCGGAACATGCCGCCGTTGGCCGGAATATCCGGCACGGTGGCGGCCAGGAACACCGCGCGAATCCGCGAGGTCACACCGGTACGCGTGGTGTTGATCGGCCCGGCCACCTGCGCATGGCTGCCGGTGAAGTCGGCAATGAATTTTTCGCCTATGGTGACTTTGACCTGGGTGTGGAACGGCCCGTGGCCCAGGCCGTCGTCGTCGATGAAATCGCTCGCTGTGTAGATGCCGTGCGGCAACTTGGCCAACGCGGCGCGCACCATCGCCTCGCCATAGTCCAGCAAACCCACAATGGCCGCCTCCACGGTGGCCGAGCTGTATTTATCCAGCAGGTTACGCAGCCGCCTTTCGCCCACCCGCACTGCGGCTACGCCGGCCCACAGGTCGCCCAAGGTCATGTCGGGCAAACGTACATTCGCCGCGATCATGTCCAGCAGCGACTGGTTCAATTCGCCCGCGCGCATCAGCTGCACACACGGGAACTGGATACCCTCCTGGTAAATTTCGGAGGAGTCGGATGTAAAACTGCCGGCCGACTTGCCACCCACTTCAGTCCAGTGCGCCTTGCACGCAACAAACGCCACGATGTGTCCGTCGGCAAATACCGGTTTGACCAGAGTCACATCCGACAGGTGGGTCCCGCCGCCGCCGTAGGGGTCGTTGGTCAGGTAGATATCGTCCGGCTGCAAGTGGTTTCCGTGCTTGGCTAGCACCTCGCGTACCGCGGCGTCAAGAGTGCCGAGAAAGCCGGTGACACCATTGCCCTGCGTCACCAGATTGGCCTTTGCGTCGGTCAGGCCCACCGCGAAGTCAAGCGTCTCGTAAATGATCGGACTTTTGCTGGTGCGCTTGAGTGCGTCGAACATTTCATCGCCCAGCGCCAACAAGCCGTTGCGGATGATTTCGTGGGTGAAGTAGTCGTCCTGGTGAGCCATACAGTATTTGTTTTATTGCAACATTTATTGCGAATGCGCCGATGCCGCGGACTTGTGTAATGCAATGTGCAGATTGCCGAACCGGTCCACTTGCACTTGTTGCCCTGGCAGGACGACCGTTACGGTTGCTGGTTCTTCAACGATTGCAGGGCCTGTAAATTCCATGCCCGGTTCCAGCAAGTCCCGGTCGAAAATGGCGGTTGCATGTATGCCTTGGGCGTCGAAGTCGACGCGCCGCGTGCCTTTATGCGCCGCAGCCAGGCTGCGGCCGGTAACCGCCAGTTCGGGCAACGGGGGCTTGTCGATCCTCCCCCAGGCAACAACATGCAGCGTTACCACTTCTATCCGCGAATCGAGCGTAAACCCATAGGCTTTTTTATGCGCGGCCGCGAAACGACGCGCAATTTCTTCCACTGTCAGCTTGGAGTCGGGTAACCCGATGCTGACTGTATGTTCCTGACCCTTGTAGCGCACCTCGGCGTGCTGCTCGCAGACCACGCGCTGGACAGCAACCCGGTCGCGCGCATATTCGGCCAACGCCTCGCCCCTGAGGTCGGCGAACAGGTTTTGCAGTGCCGGAAGATTGGCTTCGACCAGCGGCAATAGTTGCGTGCGCAGATGGTCGCGACGTAAATCAGTCACCAGCATGCCCCAGGCGGAAAACACCGCGCCGTTGACGGGAACGATCAGTTTGCGCACGCCCAGTTCCTGTGCCAGTGCGGCGCCGTGCATGGCGCCGCCGCCGCCAAACGCGACCAGCGCAAAATCGCGCGGGTCATAACCCCGGTTGACCGACACCAGCTTGAGCGCGTTGGTCATGTTGTCGTTGGCAATGCGAAGAATGCCGCGTGCCACGCCGGGCACATCGGTTTCCAGTTGTTGAGCGACTTTGGACAACGCGCGCTCCACCGCCGCCATGTCGGGCTGTATGTCGCCCCCCGCAAACAGCGCGGGGTTGATGCGCCCGGTCATCAAGTTGGCGTCGGTGGTGGTGGGCTCGGTGCCACCACGCCCATAGGCCGCCGGACCGGGCGTCGATCCCGCGCTTTGCGGGCCCACGTGTAACTTGCCGCCTTCATCGACCCAGGCGATGGAGCCGCCGCCGTTGCCGATTTCCACCAGGTCGATGACCGGTGTCTTGATCGGGTATCCGGGATGTTTGCGCGAATATTCGATGCGGTATTCGGTCGTGATTTTGACCGTGCCATCGTCGATCAACGCGCACTTGGCGGTGGTACCGCCGATATCCAGCGCCAACAGGTTCAGCTCGCCAATCGCATGTCCGAGGGCTACCGCGCCCAGCATGCCCGAAGCCGGACCGGATTCGACCAGGGAGATCGGGTTGCGTTTGGCCGACTCCACGGTTGCAATGCCTCCGTTGGACTGCATCATGTACGGTGGCACGCGCAGGCCCGCATCGCGCAGGCGCGCTTCGAGCTGGTCCAGATAACGCGCTGCCACCGGCAATATGTAGGCGGTCAACACGGTGGTGCTGGTGCGCTCGTACTCGCGCCATTCGCGTGAAATTTCATGCGAAGCCACTACCGCGACTTCGGGCCACAGGCGTTTGACTTCGGCCACCACGGCGCGTTCGTGCGCGGGATTGGCATAGGCGTGCAAAAAGCAGACTGCAATCGCCTGCACGCCTTCACGGCGGAATGTCGTGAGTGCAGCTTCGACGTCGGCCAGCTGTAGCGGCTCGACCACCCGGCCGTGATTGTCCAGCCGTTCCGTAACTTCCAGCCGCAGGTGGCGCGGCACGAACGGCGGAGGCTTCTTGAACAGGAAGTTGAACAGGTCGGGCCGGTTGCCGCGTGCTATTTCCAGCACGTCCCGAAAGCCGCGTGTGGTGATCAGGCCGGTGGCGACGCCGCGCCGGGACAACAGGGAATTGATAATGATCGTGCTGCCGTGGGCGAAGAACTCGATGTTGGCAGCCGCTATCGTGCTGCGTTCCATCGCATTGAGCACACCCTGCTCGAAGTCCGGATAAACGGTGTCCGTTTTTACCGCCCGCACCCGATTGCCGCCGTCGGGCAATTGCTCATAACACACCAGGTCGGTAAAGGTGCCACCGACGTCGGTCGCGACCCTCATGTTTTTTTCCTTTTGGCTGGCGCGGGCTTTTTCCTGGGGATGTTCTCGACCGGAGAAGCTTCGGGGCGAGGCGTGGCATGGCCTGCAATCACTTGGGGCGCAAAGCTGAATATCCGGTCCGTGCCGACCCACAACACCGATCCCTCTTCATTCGATGGGTTTTCCCAGCGGTGCGGTATGTGCGATGGCAAATGCACTACATCGCCCGGATGGAGGTCGAACTGTCGATCGCCCATCGAATACCGCAATCGGCCTTCGATTACATAGACCAGTTCTTCGCCTTCCAGCGTCATAGGCTCGGGCGAAAAGTAATGGGGCGGGACCGTTACCACCATGGCATTCAAGGTGCGCGCGGGAAATTCACCGCTGATGCGCGCGTATTGCATGCCCTGGCGACCCAGTGAAAAAAAATCCCGGTTGCTGACCGGAAAATGGTGTCCGCGCTCGTGGCGGGTGCCCAAAAAATAGTCCAGTTCAACACCCAGCGCACGGCTGATTCCGGCTAGAGCCAACAAGGATGGCGTGGCAAGATTGCGCTCCAGCTGGGACAGGTAACCGGTCGTGAAACCGCTGCGCTCGCCAACCTGGGCCAGTGTCAAGTCCATATCCTTGCGCCGCCGGCGGATCGCGCTGCCCACTTCGATCCCGGTTGCACCGGCCGGTGCAGCGGACTTCGCGGTGCTGGCGGCGCGGCTGCCGCCGCGCTGCAAACTAGCACCCGCAACCAGCTTGCCAAACTTGTTCTTCGGTGTTGTGGAATCCAACTTGTTTGGCATAGAATTAAATAATTGAGTAAATAGTAAACTTTTTTTACTGACGATGCCAATGGTATTAAAAAGTTTTTCCGAACAAGTCATGGTGGCCCTGGCACGCAGCGTAAGCAGCCGGATCGGGTTCGGGCTGTTCACCGTCCTGGGGGTTGACTTGGAGCACACGTCCTTGACCCGCTGGTATACATCGGCGCCCGAAAAATACCGCCTGGGCGAGTCCTGGCCGATGCGCCAGTCGGCATGGCAGCAGCACATCTTCGTCCAGGCAAAGGCCGTCCTATGCCGTGATCTCGTGGACCTGCACGCATTTTTCCCTGACGCGGCCGACATCGAAAAGTTGGGGCTTGGAAGCGCCATCAGCGTTCCGCTGGCGCAGGGCGGGCGAACCATGGCCGTGGTAAACCTTCTCGATACAGCAAGTCGTTACGACACACCGCGATTCAACG
>JANYBQ010000316.1 GCA_025360705.1 Betaproteobacteria bacterium
TTTGGTCAGCGCCGGGTTGGCGCCGGGGTCAAAGGGCATCCATAACGCGAAGCCCTTGGCGCTGAGCTCGCCACCGGCTGCTCCGCCGGCGCCCTGCAGGCTGAACTCGGCGATCTCCAGCCGTTGCCCCTTCACGCTGGCTGTGAAGTGTGCGCCAGTCGCTGCGCTAAAGCTCCGCTTGGTGTCGCCCACCGCTTCGCGCCCTCTCGGGTTCACAAAACAGGCGTTATGCAAAGTGGCCTTCGCTGGAGTCGGTCGCACAGCCGTCGGCGCTTCCCGGTCGTTGGCACGCCCTACGCGCTGCCGTCTGCGCGCCCTTGTGGTTGTCGGGGCGCTGTGGCATCAGTCAGGCGCTGCGCGCTTTGTTGCTGGTCAGTGGACTGCGGCCAGTCATCTTGTGTGTGCCCCGCCCACCCTGTGGCCTCGCCGCTGCGCGGCATTGGCCCTGCGCTGGTCTGCCCGTCCGCCCCCAAGGGGCTCCCTCAGCCCAGCGCCCGGGGTCACGCCGCCTGACGGCGGCGGGTCCAACAAACTCAAATCGGTGGTGCAAATCCATGTACCAGCGGCGGTATAGCGCAGGTATGGAGCCCCAAAGAAAAAAGCATGCTACCGATTAGATAGCAGGCTTTCCTTATTTCATATGGGGTGGCTGATGGGGCTCGAACCCACGACAACAGGAATCACAATCCTGGACTCTACCAACTGAGCTACAGCCACCGCTGAGCCAGCATTATATCTTGCGGTATTTTTATTGCGTCGGTGTTGTTGCGACGTCACCGATGGTGCCGGTCGCCTGCGGCACACTGATACGCGCTTTGAATCTCTCCTTGAGAAGACCGTAATAAGCCTGGTTTTCCGCGGCGGCCCAGACTTGCGAATACTGCGCGCGCGCCTGTTTTGCCGCGATGTCGGTGGGCGCGCTACGTCCCACGATTTTGTTGACCTTGATGACCGCGTAACCATTGCTCCCGAGGTCCACGCCAGCTACGATTGGCAGCACAGCAGGATCGGCCCGTAACGCGGCTTCCAGCGCCTTCTGCGGTGCGCCCTGAGGATCGTCGCGCGACACGACCACGGCCGCCACCACGGCGGCCTCGGGCGGTTTGGCTTTCCATGCAGCCAGCGTGGCCTGACCTTCCTTGCGCGCCAGCTCGGCCGAGCGCAAGGCAACGAGTCGGTCACGCACGGCGTTGCGCACGTCTGCGAACGGCAACGTTCGAGCCGGCGCATAGCTTGCGACGCGCCCGGCCACTAGCTGGTTTGGACCCGTCTCCACTGCCTCGGTATTGCGCTTCTTGTGAATCGCATCGTCCGCGAACAAGGCATTCAGGAACTTTGCATTGGCCAATACACCGGTCGCACCGGCTGGCGGATTGCGCGCCAGGCCATTGGCGGTTTTGACTTCCAGTTTGAGCCGGTCGGCTACTGGCTTGAGGCTGTCGGGCTGCTCGTATACGCCATTGGTAAAAGCCTCCGCCGACTCGGCGAATTTACGCTGCGCCTGTTGTGTCTTCAGGTCCGCTTCGATGCCCGCGCGCAACTCTTCGAAACTGCGCTGCTTGGGTGCCTTGATGTCGGTGAGCTGGATGATGTGATAGCCAAAATCGGACTCCACGACGTCACTGATGTCACCCTTCTTCATCGCGAACGCGGCATCCTCGAACGGCTTGACCATCGCACCGCGTGCAAAGAAATCCAGGTCACCGCCGGACGGGGCCGACCCCTTGTCCTGCGAGTTCTTTTTGGCCATTTCCGCGAATTGTTCGGGGGCTTTGCGGACTTCCGCCAGCAACTCCTGGGCTTGTGCTTTCGCTTTTTGGCGCTCGGCCGGAGGCGCGTCCTTGGGCGCGTTGATCAGGATGTGACTGGCCCGGCGTTCTTCATTGCCGCTCAGGCGCGCGACATTTTGATCGTAGTAGGACTTCACATCCTGCTGGTTGACGCTGATCGACTTCTTGATCGCGTCGAGATCAAGCACCGCATATTCAATGTTCACCGACTCAGGCGCCTGGAACAACAATTTGTTGGCGTCGTAGAAGGTCTGCAGCTCAGCATCGCTCAACGTCACCTTGGCGGCGAAATCGGCGGCAGGAAAATTGACGAACTGGACCTCGCGTTTCTCGAAAAAAGCCCCCAGCGAAACGTCGGCCACAAGCGGCGCCGCAAAAGCAGTCGTCAGTACGCCGGCCTCTACCTGCCGTATCGACAAATCGCGTCGCACGCGGGCTTCAAAACCTTCCGGCGTCAGGCCCTGGCTCGCGACCAGTTGCCGGTAACGCTCCATGTCCAGGGCTCCGTCCGGCCGGCGCAACGAAGCAATGGCCGGGTTCTGCTGCAAGTCGCGCGCGAGCCTTATGTCGCTGGCAAGCAGCATCGATTTATCGGCGGCTTCGCCCAGAACCCGCTCCCGCACCAGGCGCTCCAGCGTGGCGTAACGCGCCTGGGGCGAGTCCAGCAATTTTGGGTCGAGCGACGGCGAGGAAGCGCGGATGCGCTCCACCTCATTCTTGTGGGCGAAGTCCCACTCCGCCTGGCCGATGTCACGGCCACCGACCCTTGCGACCGCCTGGGCGCTGTCGTTGAAACGCTTGTACCCGTCGATACCCACCAACACAAACGCCGGGATGATCAGCAAGAACATCATGAACATCATGACCTTGGTGTGCTTGCGGACGAAATCGAACATGCCTTAACTCTCCATCAAAAAAAGAAATTCCGTGCAAACCCACATATGAAAATGAGTCGAGGCCAAAACAACAAAAAAAGGCGAACATTCCTGCTCGCCTTTGTCTGGGTGGTGGGTGCTGACGGGCTCGAACCGCCGACCTACGCCTTGTAAGGGCGCCGCTCTACCAACTGAGCTAAGCACCCCACCGAAACCGGAACCGTCAGTTCAACGCATCTTTCAATGCCTTGCCCGGACGAAATTTTGGAACCTTGGCAGCTTTTATTTTAATCGCTGCGCCGGTACGGGGATTTCGCCCGACGCGCGCAGCGCGTTTGCCCACCGCGAATGTGCCAAACCCAACCAGGGAAACCGAGCCGCCTTTTTTCAGCGTCGTCTTGACCGCCCCGATGGTGGACTCAAGCGCGCGCGTAGCCGCAGCCTTGGAAATATCGGCGTGTTTGGCGATGTGTTCAATCAATTCGGTTTTATTCACAAAGAACCCCTTGTATGGAAGCAAAGTCAATCAAAATTGTGTTTTCAAATCTTGTCACCATGCATTTTTTCAGTCGTCTGCCGGCCCGGCCGCACACGATGCCAAATGTCTGGTGACAGAATTTGCAGGAATTTGCAGCTCGCGATCGCGATTGCTGCAAGCGATTAAAGCCATGGACATCGGCCGTGTCAACAAGACTTGCAGCAATCAGCGGCGCGGAGGCGAATTCTATTCGGTTTAGCGACCGCGACGATGCCAACAAGATGCGCACGGTGCGTGGTCTCACAGCAGTTCTCGGCGATCGCCTGGCCAGCTTGCGGCAGTTGGCCTCAAACCACCTGGGCGATCGCCCGGCCCAGATCCGAGGTATGTGCCGAGCCGCCGATATCGGGCGTTCGCGGCGCCCCGCTATGGGGCTCAAGAACCTTTTCAATGGCGGCCAGCACGGCATCATGCGCCGGCCTGAAGCCCAGAAAATCCAGCATCATCGCGCCGCACCAGATCTGCCCGATCGGATTGGCCAGGGCCCGGCCCGCGATGTCCGGCGCCGAACCATGCACCGGCTCGAACAGCGAGGGGAATTTGCGATCCGGATTGAGATTGGCGCTGGGCGCGATACCGATCGTGCCGGTACATGCCGGACCCAGGTCGCTCAGGATGTCGCCAAACAAATTGCTCGCCACCACGACATCGAAAAAGTCCGGGCGCTGCACGAAATGCGCGGTCAGGATGTCGATGTGAAACTTGTCCAGCGTCACATCGGGATAAGCCCTGGCCATCTCTGCCACGCGTTCGTCCCAATACGGCATCGTGATCGCGATACCGTTCGATTTGGTGGCGCTCGTCAGGTGTTTTTTGGGACGCGAGCGCGCCAACTCGAACGCGAATTTCAACACGCGGTCCACGCCGATGCGCGACATCACGGTTTCCTGCATCACGATCTCACGCTCGGTGCCGGCGTACATCCGGCCACCGATGCTGGAGTACTCGCCTTCGGTGTTTTCACGCACGATAAACATATCGATCTCGCCCGGCTCTCGTTTGCTGCCGTCGCGCCGAACTACCGGCGCGACGATGCCCGGCATAAGGCGTGCCGGCCGCAAATTCACATACTGGTCGAACTCCCGCCGGAACAGCAATAACGAACCCCAAAGCGACACATGGTCCGGGATCTTTTCGGGCCAGCCCACGGCCCCGAAATAAATCGCGTCGTGGCCGCCGATCCGGTCTTTCCAGTCGTCGGGCAACATCTTGCCGTGGCGTTCGCAATAGTCCCAGCTTGAAAAATCGAAATGATCGAATTGCAGGTCGATGCCGAACTTGCGCGCAGCGGCATCCATTACGCGGAGGCCCTCGGGCATGACTTCCTTGCCGATTCCGTCACCGGCGATGACCGCAATCCGTTTTGTGCTCATGGTGGCTCCAACTGGTTCGAATGCAATGCTACTTCGCCGCGCGAACGACAAGGCTCACGCCGAACGCCGTCAGCGCGGTACCGGTCAGCGTCGTCACGGTAATCGGTTCGGCGAACAACAGCCACGCCATCAACGCGGTGGACGGAGGAACCAGGTAAAACAAACTGGTCACGGCCGTCGCGGCGCCGCGGTGGATCAGCAGGTAAAGCAATGAACTTCCGCCCAGCGTAAGTGCCAGTACCGACCATGCCATCGCGCCGGCCAACTCGTTGTTCCAGTGTATCGGCTCACTCTCGAGCAGGGCCAACGGCAGGGTAACAAGCAGCGCGGCGACCAGTTGCACCACGTTGGCGGTACGCACATCACATGCTGCCACGAAGCGTTTCTGGTACAGCGTACCGGCCGTAATTGCCAACAACGCCGCCACGGCGAAGGACAGGCTCGTCAAGTCCGCATGGTCCGCGGACCCGCCCTGGCTGAATTTGCGTGAAACCACCAACACCAGACCCGCGAAGCCACAGGACAGCCCGAGCCATTGGCGTTTGCTTACCCGCGCACCGGTGGACGAAACCCAGATCGCCGTAAGCACCGGCTGCAAGCCCACGATGAGCGCCGACAGGCCTGAGCCCATGCCAGCCTTGACGGCGGCCCAGACACCCCCCAGATAAATCGCGTGGATCAAAACGCCGGTTACGGCCAGATGCAGCCACTGCCGTTTGTTGTCAGGCCAGCGCACACGGGCCAGCCAGATCCACATCAGAAAACACGGAATGGACAAAGCGTAGCGCAGCGCCAGAAATTTGAATGGCGGCGCGTGCGGCATGCCGTAACGCGCCACGATGAATCCGGTACTCCAAATCAGCACGAAAACAAGCGGCGTCGCGCGCAGCACCGCGCCTTCACGCCAGGCCACGGTCATTTAACCCGCGCCCGTATTTCCGGGATGGCCTTTTGCAGGTAATAAACCATGGACCACACGGTCAACACGGCCGCGATCCAGATCAACCAGGTGCCCCATACATGGGTATCTATCAGGCCAAACAATTTTCCGTCGAACAGCAGAAATGGGATGGCCACCATCTGGCCTACCGTCTTGAGCTTGCCGATCATGTGTACCGCGACGCTTTTGGCGGCTCCGATCTGCGCCATCCATTCGCGCAACGCCGAAATAGCGATCTCGCGCCCGATGATGATGAGTCCCACGAACACGTCGGCGCGGTTCAGGTGCACCAGCACCAGCAACGACGCGCAAACCAGAAACTTGTCCGCTACCGGATCGAGGAACGCGCCGAACGAAGAGGTCTGGTTCAGCCTGCGCGCCAAGTAGCCATCAAGCCAGTCAGTGGCCGCGAACAACACGAACAACACGGTGGCGATCAGATTCTTGCCGGATGCGGATGCAACGGTTTCCGGCAAGTAAAAAATCCCCACGATCAACGGGATCGCGACAATGCGCGTCCACGTCATGATCGTAGGAATCGTCAGGAACATGCGCGCGATTGTGGCACGGTGGTATGACGACGACGGTCAGTGCAGGGCACGGTATATTTCATCGGCCAGCTCGCGCGATATTCCTTCAACCGTCGCAAGATCGTTGGCACTGGCCAGGCCCACGCCACGCACGCCACCGAAACGTTGCAGCAAACGGGCGCGGCGTTTTGGACCGACCCCCGGTATTTCTTCCAGCTGACCGCCGCTCATGCGCACTTTGGCGCGTTTCGCGCGCATGCCGGTAATCGCGAAGCGGTGCGCCTCGTCGCGTACTTGCGCGATCAACATCAGCGCCGCCGAATCCTTGCCCAGATAGACTTTGTCGCGGCCATCCGCGAACACCAGTTCTTCCAGGCCGACCTTGCGGCCCTCGCCTTTTTCAACACCGACTATCAGCGACAGGTCCAGCCCCAGGCCCGCAAAAACTTCACGTGCCATCGATACCTGACCCTTGCCGCCATCGACCAGCACAAGGTCCGGCAAACGGCCGGTGCCGGTGATCGGCAAGCCCGCCTCCGCCGCCTCGCGCATGGTCTCGGCCAGTTTGCTGTAACGCCGCGTCAGCACCTGGCGCATCGCGGCATAGTCGTCTCCCGGCGTAATGCCTTCTATGGTGTAGCGACGGTATTCGGACGATTGCATCTTGTGATGCTGGAACACCACGCAAGACGCCTGTGTCGCCTCACCGGCGGTATGCGAGATGTCGAAACACTCCATACGCAAGTCGTCGAGATCATCCACCGCCAGGTCCAGCGCCTGCGCCAACGCCTGGGTACGCGCGCGCTGGGAACCTTCCTCAGACAGCAGACGCGCAAGCTGCAAACTGGCATTGGTCTGTGCCATCTCCAGCCAGATACGGCGCTGCTCGCGCGGCTGATGCACAACACTGACTTTAACGCCGGACTGCATTGCCAAAGCCGAGATTAACGCGGGACGTACCGGCTCACTTGTAACCAGTGAAGGCGGAACCGGAATTTCCAGGTAGTGCTGGGCGACGAATGCTTCCAGCACCTGCGCTTCCACCGAAATGCTGGCCGCGGTCACTTCGTCCTCCAGATCGTCGATGCCTGCGGCTTCTTCTACATGCGCCGGGAAATAAGGCCGGTCTCCCAGATGCCGGCCGCCACGCACCATGGCCAGATTCACGCAGGCCTTGCCGCCCTGCACCTTTACCGCCAGGATATCCACGTCGCGGTCGGATACGTTGTCCACCGACTGCTGATGCAACACGTTGGACAGGGCCGCCACCTGGTCGCGCAATTCCGCTGCCTGCTCGAACTCCAGCCGTTCGGCATGTGCCGTCATGCGCGACTCCAGCAACTCAAGAACCTGGTTCGCGTCACCGTGCAAAAAACGCTCTGCATTGACGACGTTCCGCGCGTATTCCGGCGCGGCAATGTAGCCTACACAAGGCGCCGAGCAACGCTTGATCTGGTACAACAGACAGGGCCGTGTGCGGTTGCTGAAAACGGTGTCTTCACACGTGCGCAGCCGGAACACTTTCTGTATCAACAGGATGGCTTCCTTGACCGCCCATGCGCTGGGATAAGGCCCGAAGTAGCGATGCCTTTTCTCCACCGAGCCGCGGTAGTACGCAACCCGGGCAAACATCGAAGCTATCGGTACGGTCGGCGCCAGCGGCGCCACATGGGCCAGCGCGTCGGCAGCAGGCGCCTTGTCGGCGCAGGGGGCACCGGACAGGGCCAGGCCGGTAATCTTCAGATAGGGATAGCTCTTGTCGTCGCGAAACAGGATGTTGTAGCGCGGCGCAAGCGTCTTGATAAGGTTATTTTCCAGCAGCAGCGCTTCCGCCTCCGAGCGCACGACCGTTGTCTGCATGGATGCGATCCTGCCCACCATATGGGCGATGCGCGTGCCGGCGTGGATATTGCGAAAGTAGCTTGCCACCCGCTTCCTGAGATTGATTGCCTTGCCCACATACAACACGGCACCGCTGGCATCGAAATAACGGTAGACACCCGGCAACGGGGGCAGCGCCGCGACCTCGGCCAACAATTGCGCGGTGTGCGTGGCCCCCGTCGCAACCAGCTGTTCGGGCAGCGGCTCGTCCGACGGTTCCCGATTGGTCTTTGGCGGTGCTGGATCGATAGGGGTTTGCATGGCCTTGTATTGTGAGATGCAGCCGCAGTGCGCTTGGTTGCCGGCCAGCGGTGAGCCATCGGCGCCTGCTCTCCCGCCAGCTACGCGCTGGCAAGGCGATCCGGTGTTGCAGGATGCTCAGGCCAAAAAAGCGTCAGAAATTCTCGGTATCGACTTCGCCACTTGCCTGGGGCCCATACCGATTGCCAGCCACCGTTTTCTGGTTGATCGAATCTTCCAGCCGAGACATCACATCCGCGCTGAGCTTCACCTCGGCGGCCCCCAGGTTTTCGTGCAAATGGTCCACGCGGGTCGTGCCCGGGATCGGAATTAGGTGGGGAGTCCTGTGCAGCAACCAGGCCAACGCGAGTTGCGCGGACGTGCACTCCAGGTCACGCGTTATTTTCTGGAAATCGCCCAGCAATTTCAGATTGGCGGAATAGTTTTCAGGCGCAAAGCGCGGCTGGCCCAGGCGGAGATCCTTGGCGTGAAAGGTGCCGGGATCGATCGCCGCGTCGCTCAGAAAGCCGCGCGCAATCGGGCTGAAGGCAACAAACGTAATGCCCAGTTCTTCGCAGGCTTCCAGCACGGCGATTTCGGGGTTACGCGTCCATAGCGAATACTCGGTTTGCAGCGCCGTAATCGGGTGCACCGCGTGCGCCTTGCGCAGTGTGGTGGCGGAAACCTCGGACAGGCCAATGGTACGCACCTTGCCGGCTTGCACCAGGTCGGCCATCGCGCCAACGCTGTCTTCAATCGGTATCCTCTTGTCCCAGCGGTGCAGGTAATACAGATCGATCGTGTCGGTCTGCAGCCGGCGCAGGCTGTCTTCGCAGTTGAGCCGTATGGCCTGCGGCCGGCCGTCGATAACGCGTCGGACGCCGTCCGGGAAAGTAACGCCGGCCATGCCACCCTTGCTGGCCAGCGTGAACTCCTTGCGATGCGATTTAAGCACGCGGCCCAGCAGCGTTTCGTTGGCGCCAAAACCGTATAACGAAGCAGTATCGAACAGCGTGACGCCCGCGTCCAGGGCGGCCAGCAAAACCTTCTCGCCCTGCTCGACGGACGGCGCGGGGCCGTAACCATGGCTCAGGTTCATGCAGCCCAGGCCGATGGCGCTGACGGTAAAGGGGCCGAGTTTGCGGGTCTGCATGGGTAATTTGCTGGTTGGTGGGTGAAGCGCGTTACCTTACCTCAAGCGCCGAGCTGCTTTTCCAGCTGGTGCAGTACCTCGTAGCACGGCAACACCTTCGCCACACTGGAGTTGGGCTCACGGCCTTCCCGGATCGCGGCGAAAAATTCACGGTCCTGAAGTTCTATCCCGTTCATCGATACATCGACCCTGGACACGTCGATTTTTTCTTCCTTGCCGTTGAACAGGTCGTCGTAACGCGCGATGTAGGTCGCCGTGTCGCCGATGTACCGGAAGAAGGTGCCGAGCGGGCCGTCGTTGTTAAAGCTCAGCGACAAGGTGCAGATCGGGCCATTGGCCGCCTTGAGCTGGATACTCATGTCCATGGCAATGCCCAGCGTCGGGTGAATCGGACCCTGTAGCGCGTTGGCCTTGACAATCGGGCTGCCGCATTGGTAAGCAAACAAGTCCACCGTATGCGCGGCGTGGTGCCACAGCAAATGGTCGGTCCAGGAGCGCGCCTGGCCCAGCGCGTTCATGTTGGTGCGGCGGAAGAAAAAGGTCTGCACATCCATCTGCTGGATGTTGAACCTGCCCGCCTCTATTTCCCTATGCACGTACTGGTGGCTCGGGTTGAAGCGCCGAGTATGTCCGCACATCGCAACCAGGCCGCTTTGTTTAGCCTGCGCCACGACCTCCTGTGCGCCTTTGAGCGCGTCAGCCAGCGGAATTTCCACCTGCACGTGTTTGCCCGCCTTCAGGCACGCGATGCTTTGCGCAGCGTGCATCTGCGTCGGCGTGCAAAGAATTACCGCGTCCACTTCCTGGAGCGCCAGACTGTCGGCCAGGTCGGTGGTCACGTGTCTGATGCCGTATTTGTCCGCGACCTCTTTTGTCTTGGCGAGCTCCCGGCTGACCAGCGACACCACTTCGACACCGTCGATGTTCTTGATGCCGTCCAGATGTTTGATGCCGAAGGCGCCAGCGCCGGCCAGCGCGACCTTGATGGTTTTGCTCATTTGAGACTCCGCGGAGCCACCTCAAGGAGGCGAAGGCCCCCTCGGGGGGAAGTGAATACACGCAGTGATGAACGTGGGGGCAACATCAGTTCTCCAAAATCAGATGCCCTACGGCCGTGTTGGACGCCGGCACATGGTAGAAGCGATGCACCACTTTTGGCTTGTTGCCGCCGGCCAGGTCCGCCATGGCGCCGCGCGCGATCAGCCACATGACAAGCTCTATGCCTTCGCTGCCTGCTTCGCGCACATAGTCGATATGCGGCACGGCTGCCTGGCCTTCGGGGTCGGCAATCATGCGGTCCATGAAGGCCTTGTCGAAGTCCTTGTTGATGAGCCCGGCGCGCGGCCCCTGGAGCTGATGGCTCATGCCGCCGGTGCCCCATATCTGCACTTTCAGGTCCTGGTCGTACGACTCCACCGCCTTGCGAATCGCCTTGCCCAGGTTCAGGCAACGCTGGCCCGACGGCACCGGATACTGCACCACGTTGACGGCAAATGGAATCACCGGGCAAGGCCAGGCTTGGGGCTGCCCACACATCAGACTCAGTGGCACGGTCAGCCCATGATCCACATCCATTTTGTTCACCACCGTCAGGTCGAAATCCTGCTGGATCACCGAATGCGCGATATGCGCGGAAAGGTCCGCATGCCCATGCACCACCGGCACCGGGCGCGGCCCCCATCCTTCATCGGCCGGCTGGTACGACCCGGCCGTGCCGATCGCGAAGGTTGGGATCATGTCCAGGCTGAAGGCCGTGGCGTGGTCGTTGAAGACCAGAAAGATCACATCGGGCGTGTTGTTCTTCATCCACTGCTTGGAGAAATCGTATCCATTGAACACGGGTTGCCAATACGGCTCGGTAGTCTTGCCCATGTCAAGCGCCGCGCCGATGGCGGGCACATGCGAGGTATAGACGCTGGCGGTGATTCTGGCCATATCAGACTTTTGCCTCGTGAGTGGATTTGCCCTGGGGTTGGCGATGGGCCTGTGCGTCGCCGTCTTCGCCCACCACGCGATTGCCCTGCACCGACCGTCCGCCACCGATCATCATGGCGCGGTATTCGTCTTCGCTCATGCCGGTCATGCTGCCGGCCATCTGCTGAAAGCTCAAGCCGTGCGTGGCCCCCAGTTTGGCCAGAAAGTAAATGTTGCCGCCGAGCGAAATGGCACGGTTCAGGTCTACATCCAGCACCGCCTGCTTTTGATCTTCGGTCATGGGCCATTCGTCCAGGTAGGCGCGCTGAGCGGCTTTGAAACGCTCGCGGTTCCCGGCCTTCATGAGCGACATGCAAAACTGGTTCAGGTGGTAACCCTTGCGGCTTTGTTCGGCATCGAAAACGGTGGTGCCGGGCACATCGAGATAAGGTTTTTCTAGAGACATCGGATTTCCTTTTAACCGGTTCACTCTGAGCTTGTCGAAAGGCGGCTTCGACCGGCTCGGCCGGAACGGCTACTTACTTGCTCCAATAAAGGCGGGTCGGATTGTCCACCAGCAATTTGCGCTGCAACTCCGGCGTGGCGGCGATGCCGGGAATGTAGTCCACCAGCAGACCGTCGTCGGGCATATGGTCTTTTAAGTTGGGGTGCGGCCAGTCGGTGCCCCACAGCACACGGTCCGGAAAATTTTCCACCAGCAGCCTGGCAAAAGGAACTACGTCGCGGTACGCGTGTTGCTCGCCATCAAGCGCCCTGGGTCCGGTGATGGACAGGCGCTCGGGGCAACTGACCTTGCTCCAGATGTTGCTGTGTTCACGCATCATCCTGACGAAGAAGCTGAACTCTGGCCCTCCGACCGGCTGGCTGACGTCCGGGCGGCCCATATGGTCCACCACCACCGTGGTCGGCAGTGCGGTAAAAAACTCGTACAACTCGGGCAGGTCCTTCGCTTCGAAGTAAACCACCACATGCCAGCCCAGCGGCGCAATGCGGTTGGCGATTTCCAGCAGCACCTCGCGCGGCGTGAAGTCGGCCAGGCGCTTGACGAAGTTAAAGCGTGTGCCGCGCACGCCGGCGGCATGCATATCCTGCAACTCGGCATCCGTCACATTGCGGTTGACCGTGGCGACACCGCGCGCCTTGCCGTTGGAGCCCTCTAGCGCATCCACCAGCGCCCGGTTGTCGCTGCCGTGGCAGGTCGCCTGCACGATCACGTTCTTGTCGAAGCCCAGGTGGTCGCGCAGCGCAAACAACTGGTCTTTGGACGCGTCGCAGGGCGTGTACTTGCGTTCCGGCGCATAGGGAAATCGCGCGCCCGGACCGAACACATGACAATGCGCGTCCACCGCACCGGCGGGTAATTTGAAACGGGGTTTGCCGGGGACCGCATACCAGTCCAGCCAGCCGGGGGTCTTGGTAAATTCCACTTCCATCCTTTTGCAAATATCCGTTCGCACGGAGTTCAGGGCGCACGGAATTCGGGATTTCTCAGTCGATGTATCTAAGCCCGGCTTTTTCCAGCGCGCCGCGCATGTTGTACATGTCCAGCCCCAACACGCCGGCCGCAAGCCTGGCGCGTTTGTCGGCCTCGTTTGCTTCATGCGCCGCGGCTGCATCGGCCACCTGCTGGGCAATTGCAGCGGGTACCACAACCACGCCGTCGTCGTCGGCAATCACCACGTCGCCGGGGTCGACCTGTGCGCCCGCGCAGATCACCGGGATGTTTACGGACCCTATGGTGGCCTTGATCGTGCCCTTGGCATTCACCGCTTTGGAGAACACCGGGAAAGCCATCGAGGTCAGGTCTTTCACGTCACGCACACCGCCGTCTATCACCAAACCGACCGCGCCTCGCGCCCGGAACGAAGTCGCCAGCAAGTCGCCGAAAAACCCGTCGGCATTCTCCGACGAGATCGCGGCGACAACTACGTCACCGGGCTGCAACTGCTCAGCCGCCACATGCATCATCCAGTTGTCGCCCGGATGCAGCAACACCGTGACGGCCGTTCCACACAGATGGGCCCCTGCATAAATCGGCCGCATAAAAGGCTTCATGAGGCCAACACGGCCCATCGCTTCGTGGATGGTTGCAACGCCGAATCCGGACAACTGCGCCACCGCCGACCTGTCCGCGCGAACGATGTTGCGCTTGACGATACCCAGGGAATTCATCGGTGTAGCCATGCTCATTTTCTCTTGCTCTTGAGTGCGGCGTCGAGCCGCGGAAACACGCGCCTGGCGTTACCTTCGTAAATCTGGAACCGGTCGTCTTCACTCAGAATCTTCGACGCCTCGATGTAGCGTTTGGTGTCGTCGAAGTAGTTGCCGGTTTCGGGGTCGATACCGCGCACCGCCCCAATCATCTCGGACGCGAACAACACATTTTTTACCGGTATGACGGTGTTGAGCAGGTCGATGCCGGGCTGGTGGTAGACGCAGGTGTCGAAGAAAATGTTATTGAGCAGATGATCGGCAAGCAACGGCTTCTTGAGCTCCTGCGCCAGGCCGCGGAAGCGCCCCCAGTGATACGGCACGGCACCGCCCCCATGCGGAATCAGGAACCGCAACGTCGGAAACTCATTGAACAGGTCGCTGGTCAGGCATTGCATGAACGCAGTGGTGTCGGCGTTGAGGTAATGCGCACCGGTGGTGTGGAAAGCCGGGTTGCAACTGGTGGACACGTGAATCATGGCCGGGATGTCGTACTCCACCATCTTCTCGTAGATCGGAAACCATTGTTTGTCGCTCAGCGGCGCTGACGTCCAGTGTCCGCCACTGGGGTCCGGATTGAGGTTGATACCCACATTGCCGTATTGCGTGACGCATTTCTCCAGCTCCGCGATACAGGTCGCGGGGTCCACGCCAGGCGACTGCGGCAGCATCGCCGCGCCGATGAAGTTGTCCGGAAACAGCTGCGATACGCGATAACAAAGTTCGTTGCAGATCGCGGCCCAGGTGGACGACACCTGGAAGTCGCCGATATGGTGCGCCATGAAACTGGCGCGCGGCGAAAAGATGGTCAGGTCGGAGCCGCGCTCTTTCATGAGCTTGAGCTGATTGGTTTCTATCGATTCGCGCAGTTCGTCGTCGCTGATTTTCAGCTCCGACACCTTGGGCATGGAAGCCGGATCCTGAATGCCGGCGATTTGGCGATTGCGCCAGTGGTCCAGCGCTTTGGGTGCCGTGGTGTAGTGACCGTGGCAATCGATGATGATGGGTTTTTTCATGAGTCGGCTTGTTCGCGTGACGGTGTGTCATTGTGGTCCTTCACAAGCTAAAAATGAAGACGGTACGGCTGACTAGCAGATATACCATTGCGGCATGGCCGGTGAACCGTTATTCCGGCATTGAGAACACAAGATGGACCTGCGGCAGCTTGAATACTTCGTACGCGTGGCCGAACTCGGCGGCTTTACGCGCGCGTCGGCAGCGCTCGGCGTCGCGCAGCCGGCGTTGAGCCGACAGGTGCGCTTGCTGGAAGTGGAGCTGCGTCAAAACCTGCTGGCGCGCGACGGACGGGGCGCGGTACCGACCGACGCCGGCCGCCTGCTGCTGGCGCACGCACGCGGCATCCTGCACCAGGTAGCGCGCGCACGCGAAGAACTGGGCCGCGTGCGCGGCGCGTTGGCCGGCCGGGTCGCCGTTGGCTTTCCGCCAAGTCTGGCGCGTTTGCTCACGGTGCCCCTGACGCGCGCCTTCCGTAGCCAAATGCCGGACGCGACCATTTCCATCGGCGAAGGCCTTTCCGCCGCCATGCAGGAGTCGCTGGTCAACGGCCGGCTGGACATCGCGGTGTTGTATAACGTGCGGCCCTGCCCCGAACTCGACATCATGGCGCTCCAGCGCGAAGACCTTTTTCTGGTTCAGAAGCGCACCGGCAATCAACCCGAGGGTGTCGCAGCGACCTCCATCACCCTGAAGGCTCTGGCCCGGTTGCCGCTGGTCATACCCAGCCGGCCGAATGCAATCCGTATGCAGGTTGAATCCGAGATGGCCGGGATCGGTTGCCGGCCCGTAATTGCGCTGGAGATCGACGGTGTTTCCGCCATACTCGATCTGGTGGCCGATGGCGCCGGCTGCGCGGTGCTGTCGCGCAACGCAGTGACCAATTCGGTCAAACCTTCGAGCTACACCTTGCGGGCGATTCGCGGCCCAGCCCTGCGCACTCAGATAAGCATGGCCGCCAGTTCGCAGCGCCCGGCCACCTTGACGCAACAAGCCACTCAAAATCTGATCCGCGACACGCTGGCAAACATCATGGACAAGGCCTGATCCAGGCTGGTTTTGATAAAACCGCGCGCGGCTAAGATAAGCCTCCTTCCCGCAATCCCTGCACCCAGGACACCACCTATGACTTCGCTTGTAATCACCGTGCTCGGCCCGGACCGCCCCGGCCTGGTCAGCGCGTTATCGGACAAGGCCGCAGAGCACGGCGCGAACTGGGCCGACAGCATCATGGCCAACTTTGTGGGCCAGTTTGCCGGCATCGTGCAGCTGGAGGTGCCGCCCGAAAATTGCGACGCCTTGACGACTGCGTTGGGCGCAATGGAATCCGGCGAATTGCGTATCCTCATCGCCAAGGCGCGGGGCGGCACGACAACTGCCGCGACTCGGCGCCTGCAACTCGACCTGGTCGGTCACGACCGGCCGGGCATCATCCACGGCATATCGAGCCAGCTGGCGCAATACAGCGTCAGCATCGACAAGCTGCAGACGCACATCGCCAGTGGCGCGATGTCGGGTGAGCAGATGTTCCACATGAACGCGCAACTTACGGTGCCAATTGCACTGGATACGGATGATTTGCGCACCGGCCTTGAAGGCCTGGCCAACGAGTTGATGGTCGATATCACGTTCGATAGCGGCGCCACCCGCAGCTGAAAGGCTTTAGCGCGAGGTGCGTATGCAAGCCAGCAGCCGGTCCGCATAGTCTTGCCACGACGCGTCCTTGCCGATGCTCTTGAAATTACCGGCCCTGGCCTGATCCGCCACCCATTGCTGCTTGCCGGCTATCGCGGCAGCCATAAAAGGCTCGAACCCGGCTTCGCGCACCGTATTGGCCGCCTCGCGCATTTCCTCGGCCCTGCGCTGACCGTGCTGTACTACGCGGCCGAAAAAATACGCGCCTTGTTGTTGCCAGTCGATACCGGGAAAAGTCTCCTGCAGGGTCGGGATTACATGGTCTTCCACGCCATAGGCACGGGCAGTGGCATAACTCTCTATCACCAGCGCTTCCAGGCCCTTGATCATCACGCTGCGGCACATCTTGATGGCGCTCGCCACACCCAGTTGGTCGGAGACGGCTTTGGCATCCATGCCCCAGTCCTGAAGCACCTCCGCGAGTTCAGCCGCGTGGGTACCGCCCAGCAACATGGGTACACGGATGCCGTACGGCGGAACGGATGCCATTACGCCGGCTTCCACGTAGAACGCACCAGCGCCATCGATGAGTTTCGCGGCCTGTTTTTTGGTCCCGGGCGACGCGGAGTTCAAATCCAGAAACACCGTGCCGGGCTGAATGTGTTGCGCCGCGGCCTGCGCCACCGCGAGCGTATTGGATGCGGTAACGGCCGAGATCAACAGGTCTGCTTGCGCGCACAGCGCCTGCATGGAGTCGCGCGCCGCAATGCCGGCTTTGGCTGCGTGCGCCAGCTCCTCGTCGCGCGTGGCGAGTGCAGCAAACTTGAGGTCCCACGCCGCGGTGGATAACACTTTGGTTTGCAGCCCGGCGGTAAACGCCTTGCCCACTTCACCGTAACCCAGCATGCCGATATGCTTCAGTTTCACGCGTTGTTTCCTTTGGTTCTCTATAACTACTCAGCATCCCAACCCCGCGCGCGGGGTTGGGATGCTGGGAGCTTAAGCGCGCAGGTTCTGGTTGAAGAACGCCAGCGTACGGTCCCACGCCAGCTTGGCGGCCGCAGGCACGAAGCGCGGCGTGGTGTCGTTGTTGAAGCCGTGCTGGGTACCGGGATAGGTGTACGCCGTCATGCGGACACCGGCCGCCCTGAGGGCGGCCTCGTAGGGCGGCCAGGAAGGGTTGACGAACGAATCGTTTTCAGCGAAGTGCATCAGCAACGCAGCCTTTACATTGGCCGCGTTCTCGGCTGCGGGTGGAGGTCCATAAAACGGTACCCCGGCGCCGAGATCGGGCAATCTGGCCGCCAGCCGGTGCACTACGCCGCCGCCGTAGCAGAAGCCGACGGCGCCGTACTTGCCGCTGCACTCGGGGCGCTCCTTCAGGACCCTGGCCCCAGCAAGGAAATCCTCGATCGTCTTGCCCTGGTCCAGCGTGCGGAACAAGGCCGCTGCCTTTTCTTCGTCGCCCGGGTATCCACCGAGTGGCGTGAGCGCATCGGGTGCGAAGGCGACAAAATTGTCCAGTGCCAGGCGGCGCACGATGTCCTCGATGTGCGGGTTCAGGCCGCGGTTCTCATGGATCACCACCACACCCGGCAACTTGCCGCTCGCGTTGGCCGGCATCGCCAGGTACCCCTTCATCGTGCCGGAGCCGGCCGGCGACGCGTAGGTCAGCATCTCGGTCTTGACGCGCTTGTCGTCCTTGGGCACCACTTGGCCAATAGCGTAGTCGGGGCTTAGCGAGGCCAGCAGCATGCTGGCGGTCACGCCGCCCACCGCGAATTTCTGGGCGCGCTGCAGAAAACCACGGCGGTCGATGCCACCATGGATGTATTCGTTGAATATGTCCAGCAGTTCCTGGTCGAAGTCGGCGGTGGTTTTGCGTTGCATGGGTTCTCCTTAAAAATGGAAGGATACCGGCAGACCCGCAAGCCGGCGAAACGTTCCAACAATCCGCGACCAGGTGCTTGAAGCCCATCGATGCTCCTTTTTTGGGGCTGCTTGAACCCGGTCAACTCGTCACACCACCAGGGTAAACACCGAGCGAAACCAAGCTGCGTATGCTTGAATTGGTTATACCGGATAACCATAATCGATTCACACCGCCAAATCAACCATGACCAGCAAAGACATCCAGATCGAACTGCGCGGACACCAAAAAGAGGTCGCCGTCATATACCTGACACGCGCCGCCAAACGCAACGCACTGAATGATGCGCTGATTGCGTCGCTGCGAAAAATGTTTGAAGAAATGCCGGGCAGCGTACGCGCGGCGGTCATCGCGGCTGACGGTGAACACTTTTGCGCCGGGCTGGACCTGAGCGAACTCCGGCAACGAGACGCCGGGCAAGGCATGCGCCATTCGCGCAGCTGGCATGCGGCGCTGGAACAGGTGCAGTCCGGCCCGGTGCCGGTGATTGCGGCACTGCACGGCGCGTGCGCAATGCCGATGGCTCGCTCGGCGACTGGCGCCACAGCACCTATCACAGGCTTTGCAAAGCGCACGCAACATCGGCCAGGCACTCAGCGACCGGTCGTTGAACACTGAGCGGCCGGTGGCCATCCTGAGCGAAAACGATCTGGAACAGGGGCTGCTGGCGCTTGGCGCCTATGTCTCCAGAGACATAGGCGCCATACCACCGCGATGGATCTCTTGCAGGCTGGTGTTGACACGACAGTCATCGCGATGTGGCTTGGCCATGAGTCGGTCGAGACGGCTCACGTCTATCTCAACGCGGACCTGGAGTTGAAGCGCCGCGTCTTGGCCAAGACGGTTCCACCGGATTCGACCCCGTCGACCTTCAGACCAGACGATGCATTGCTGACTTTCTTGAAGAACCTGTAGGCATCCAGACTATGCCGAGTTTCCTTCGCGGCTCTGCGCGGGAGACGGCCTGCAATTTGTGATGTCGGGCAAATGCTCGGCATGTTCGGGGACTCGGCGTAGTGGGGTGAAGCAGCCCAGATGGCACCGGACGACGTGCTCGATCAACGCACCGATTGGTGAACGCGCAAACCGACCGCTCCCTGGCGCCCCAAAAGGCCTGGTAAGGGCAGCGTCAGGACCAGGTGAAGCCAGAATGTCAAGCCGCCGTCCTGAGAGAGTGTGGCCGATGGCAAACCCGGGCCGACTGTGGCTCGGCAAACCAGGGCATTGGCAGGTTGCGCCGCGCCCGGCGTGGCGTGTTTTGACCCGTTGATCGCCCTGCCACAAGCCTGACGAACCGTCGCCGTAGCGGCCGTGCCTCACACCAATGGGCGATGACGACAGGCAGGAAGAAGTGAGACCGTGCACACCACCCTTTGGCCGAGTCAGCCACAGCCCCGTTCGCCCGCGGCGGGCTCGGTGCACTACGAGCGCCACCGTCCCGAGCAGACCACGCTGTACCGCTTGGTGCAGCAGCACGTGGGCAGCTTCATCGCGCACACCGAGGCCAGTACCGGCAGTGAATTGCCGCGGTTCATCAAAGACGAGTTCGACGCCTTCCTGGAGTGCGGCATCCTGGCCCACGGGTTCCTGAGGCTGCGCTGCGCAGCGTGCGGCCACGACAAGCTGCTGGCCTTCAGCTGCAAGCGCCGTGGGTTCTGCCCCTCATGCGGCGCGCGGCGCTGGACGGCGTGTACCGGTGCGCCGGCGATGGCACGCCAGCTTTCGTCGAGGCGGGGGCGCCTACCGACGACGAGCTCCACGGGCTTCTACAGACGGTCATCACCCGGCTGATGAGGCTGTTAACCCGGCGAGGCGTGCTGGTGGCTGCACCTGATCCGGTTCCATGGCGTGCTGGCCCCGAATGCCAAGCTGCGCTCGCTGGCGGTGCCGCAGGGGCCGCCAGCGCACGAGGAACCAGCCACCGAAGCCGCTGCCGAGTGCGAGAACGAGGCCGCCCGGGTGCGGCCCGGCCGCATCAGCTGGGCACGGCTGCTCAAGCGCGTGTTCCACATCGACATGCAGCGCTGCCCGAACTGTGGCCGCAGGGAGCTCAAGATCATTGCCGTCATCCTGGCGCGGCCAGTGATCGAGAAGATCCTTGCTCACCTGGGGCTGGATCCGCAGCCGCCGCCCAAGGGTAGGGCGCGCGAGGCGGGGCAAGACTTCGCCGCCTGAGCCGCGCCGGACGTCGGAAACATTGCTCGGATACAGACGATCACGGACCTGCCAAACCATCACAACCCGACGGCGCGGTCACCAAATCCAAGCACTTCAGGCCGCCGTAGATCGTTCCCCGGCCGTTTCTGGCCGGGTCCAGGGCGTTTGAAATTCCTATGCGCTGGATGGGTTTCGCAAAGCAGCTGTGAAGTGAAACCTTCGAGGCGGGGAATGTTCCCCGCACCTGAAGGAGAAACCTGACGATCACCCACCCCAACGCCGCAGGCATCGATATCGGCAGTGCGCTCCATTTCGTGGCCGTGCCGCCGGATCGGGACGACCAACCGGTGCGTGAATTCCCAAGCTTCACGGCGGACCTGCACGCGCTGGCCGATTGGCTTTCGGCCTGTGGCGTGGACACGGTGGCGATGGAGTCCACCGGTGTGTACGGGATCCCTTTGTTTGAACTCCTGGAGTCGCGTGGCTTCACCGTGCGGCTGGTCAATGCGCGCCACGTCAAGAACGTATCGGGGCGCAAGTCCGACGTGCTGGACTGCCAGTGGTTGCAGCAACTCATGACCTATGGACTGCTCAGTGGCGCGTTTCGTCCCACTGAGGCCATCTGTGTGTCGCATGTGGGGCCGGTACGACATCTATCATGACTCCCGCAGGAAGACCAGGACGGCCTCACCACAAGGATGACGCTGCCGGACACCCAGCGAATTGGATGACGCAACACCCGCCCCCCCTGCTCCAACCCGCGGCGCACCACATCCACGTTGGACGGGACAGGCCCAATGACCTCGGATGGATTCGATCCAAAGTTGGAGGCATGGATAGCTTTGACGTCCGACAGGCCTTGGAATATCTCCTGCAGCGCTCAGCGGATACATCCGGTGGCCTCGGGCAGATGCGGGTCGTTGTATTCCCGATACAGGGCATGGGTGACGGAATCCATGAGGGGTGCCGCGTCGTGAAGCAACGATTCCGTCCTCTTGTGCGCCTCGCTGAACTTGCTTTCGCGGACGGCCTCCAGTAGCGCGGCCTTCGTCGGCCATGGGAGTTGAGGGGAACGCGGGCGCAACCGCCATGGCAGGTTCCTGGATCGGCATGACCTTTTGCAGGCGAGTTTGACGGTCCCCTGCGAAAAC
>JANYBQ010000389.1 GCA_025360705.1 Betaproteobacteria bacterium
TGAGCCGTTGCTGCCGCCACCGTCGGCCATGATCATCAGCTCCTTGGCTGCGGGATAGGCGGCCTGGCCCATTGCAAACCACCAGCGCCGGATCGTGGCCACAGCAAAGCTTGCGGTGTCGTGATCGGTGCCCACGCTGACTTCCATGGTGAGTGGAACTACGTCATTTCACCGAGCTTATAAAGTTCATGTTATTATTTTATTCTTCCTTAGAGTTACCGACAAGGCGGGCCTCCTGCTCGCCTCCGTAGGCACCCAAGTGCAAGTAATACCGGAGCCGTCCAGCCTGGCTTTGATCGCACTGGGACTGTTGGGTGTTGCCGCGTTGGGAAAACGCCGTCGCAGCTAATCCAGCAAGACTTCCATCAAAAACCCGCTTCGGCGGGTTTTTTCATGGCAACTGATCAAATTCTTTCATTCCATCGGCATTAGCCTCGCTAATCCTGTGCCGCGTGATTCCTCGTTTGTTGCGATGCCTGGAAGCGATCAAACTACTCTCCACTGATACTTGGCCCATCTCCTTATGGTCAGTCCTGACACCGGAAACCCCATGCCTGAAATTTGCATTGTGCAAAGCGCCCAGTCACCACACCTCGTGCTGCGTGACGGCCATACCGAGACTCCGCTTCCGGCCCTTTGGTTACGCGCGCGCAGTCCCGACCCTACGCAGCGCGATCAGGTTACGGGGCAGCGGTTGGTGAATCCGCACCTGATGCCGGACGATCTGGAACTGACGGCAGCACGCCTGGAGCCGGCTGGCGCCGATGCCCGGCCGCCGCGTTTGCATCTGGCTTTCAGCGACGGTTTTTCGGGCTGGTTCGATACACAGGAGCTGATCGATAGAGCCGTGCTGAGCGAAGGCTGCCCGCCGGCTGTGCCCTGGCAAGCCGATCAAAACCCACAACCGGTCTACCAGTGGAACGACCTGGCGGACGAAAAGGTTCTATACCGTGCCTTGTACGACTTCATCACGCTCGGCTTTGTACTGATTCACGGCACGCCCACGCAGCCCGACTCGATACTGGGCATTGCGCGTCGTTTCGGTTTTGTGCGCGACACCAACTTCGGCGCCTTCTTCGAGGTCTATTCGCGTCCTGACTCGAACGACCTGGCCTACCGCCCGATTGCGCTGGGTCCGCATACCGACAACCCCTACCGCACCCCGGTACCCGGCATCCAGCTGCTCCAATGCCTGCAAAACGAAACCTCGGGCGGGCTGTCGATGCTGGTGGACAGTCTTGCCGTGGCGGCGCAGCTCAGGCGCGAGGACCCAGACGGTTTTGCGATGCTGGCGCGGGTGCCACTGCGCTTCGAGTTTCGCGACCCGGATACCTGCCTGGTGGCCATCAAACCGATGGTCGAGCTGGACGGTAGCGGCGAGATGGTGGGCCTGCACTACAGCCCGAAACTGGACGATATTCCCCTGATGCCCGATGCCGATACGCGGCTTTACCAGCGCGCCCGCAAACGCCTCGCCACGCTGTTTGAAGACCCGCGGTACGAACTTCGTTTTCGGCTTGGCCCAGGCCAGATGATGATGTTCGACAACAACCGCGTATTACACGGCCGTACGTCGTTCGATCCGTCGGAAGGCCATCGGCAACTGCAAGGCTGCTACATCGACCGCGATGGCCCGCGCAGCCGTTATCGCGTGTTGCATAAGCGCTTCGGCGATATCCCAACCTCACAGGAATTGGCACATGGACACGGTTGAATTTGTGCAGATGAAAGACGGCACGGCGCGCGATTACAGCATCCTGCACAAGCTGGAAACCGACTACTGCCGCGCTTTGCCGGATCGCCTGTTGACGGCATTGGAGCGACTGGGCGATTCGCTGCAGGGATACAAGGTGAGCCGCCTGGAACACTCGCTGCAAAGCGCGACGCGTGCCGAGGCCGATGGTGCGGATATTGAAATTATTGTCGCGGCGCTGGTGCACGACCTGGGTGATGAGCTGGCGCCGGAAAACCATTCGCAGCTGGCCGCGTCCATCGTGCGGCCATTTGTGCGCGCCGAGGTGACCTGGATCGTCGAGATGCACGGCCTGTTCCAGATGAAGTACTACGCGCATTTCTACGGTCGCGACCCGGACGGTCATCTGGCCTACCGGGACCACCCGTGGTACGACGCCTGCTGGCGCTTTTGCGAACGTTACGACCAGGCGGCTTTCGACCCGGCCTACCCAACCAAACCGCTGGCCTATTTCGAGCCCATGCTGCGGGAGGTGTTCAGCCGCCAGCCGTTCGATCCGGCAGTACTCAAGGAGCCGGCGCGCGCTACGGGCTGAGGGCGCATCCGTTGCGGCTCGGGCGTTGATCCGGCGCTCGGCAGCCCATGGTCGTGGCGTTATGGGTTGGCCGCTTTCCAGGCCACGATATCCATGTCCTGTTCCAGCGGGAAAATCGGCCGCCGCACGTTTTTCCAGGGCAAACTCTTGTGATTCGGCCCGCACAAGGCGCCGCTGTCGCACAGGATCATGCGCGCGGCGATGGGTCCGAACGCCGCGCGGAAATGTTGCGCCGACTTGAGCGCAACCACGGCTTTTGTTGCGGGGTCGATGCCGAACGCCTTGAACTGTTGCAGGTCCCACATTTGCGCGGCATGGGTCACCACCAGAATCTCGATGCCAGCCACGCGCAACACGGCAGTCGGCCCCCAACTGCGCGTCTGGCCACCAATCATCGGGCCATCACCGATATAAACACCATCGCTTAGCCGCACCAGAGTGCCGCTTAACCGGAGTGGCCCGCCGCCCAGGCCAGGATCGGTTTTCCCGCCGAGATCGACCAGCACCTCGTCACCCACGTTGTGAGCCTGAAGTTGCTGTACCGCCATCGCGTCCACCATCGGGCCGAAACAAGCGTCTGTCACGCCCGCGTTCAGCAAGGCGGCGAGTAAATGGGTCGAGTCGCCGTACGCCCCACCGCCCGGGTTGTCCGAGTAGTCCGCCACCACGATCGGACCGTCTTGGCCATCGTGCGCCAAACAAAGCGATGCAGCCTCTTCGACGCTGTAGTAATGGTTGACCACGTCGAACCGGGTGTCCCAAATCTCGTCGGCAATACCTTCGGCAAACTGCCGGTGCCGCGGCAGGTCCCCCTGGCACGTAACCAATACGCTGGGTCCGACTTCGGCAATATCGGCGTGGCTGAAACCGGCGTTGATGCTGACAGCGAATACATCGGCCTCAGCCTCGTACCGACGTGAACGCGCCAGCCATCCGATCATCGGCCCAATGTCGGTGCGACCATTGCTGGCCTCACCCAGCATCGGACGGCGCGCGCGAATCGTGATCGGGTGGATTTCGCCCGCCATGGCGCGCTGCAAGATGTGGGCGGCTTGCAGGCCGGTGCGCCGCATGTCCACGTGGGGATAGGTCTGGTACGACACGATGATGTTCGCCAGGTCACACATGGCAGATGTCACGTTGGCGTGTAAATCCAGCGTGATGGCAATTGGCAGCGCGGGGCCGACCACCGCGCGCAAACGCGCCAGCAACTCGCCTTCTCCGTCTTCGCAAAACGTGGTCACCATGGCGCCGTGCAATCCCAGCGCTATGCCGTGGAGGCGGCTGCAGCTTTGCTGCGCGGCCGTGACGATGGCCCCCGCCAGGCGCTCGAACGCGTCCCGTGTGACCAGGCCACCCGGATTGGCCGACGCGCTGAGTACGTGGATGACGTCCCAGTCGTATTGGCGGGCTGCATCAAGGAAGCCGGCCAGTTCGGTATTCGCATGGCCACGCGCGGCAATCGCCGCATCACCTTCCAGGCAAAAAGAACGCGCCAGGAATTTGTCGTAACCGGTCTGGATGCGGCTGAAAGTATTGGTCTCGTGCGCAAATTCGGCGGTCAGGACAACAGGCTTCATGGGCCATCATTTTGCGCGCGGCCAGGCGCGGCGTCACCCGCGCGCAATCAGTTGTCGGCACCTTGCATTCGTTTGCGGGCAATCGCCTTTTCCAGCCAGCCCAGTTCCATCTCTGGCACCGAGGCCAGCAACAGGTCGGTGTAGTCGTCGTACGGCAGCGCCAGCACCTCGGACTTGGGGCCGTAACGAACGATGCGCCCCTGGTACATCACTGCAATCGAATCGGCGATCGCCTTGACCGTGGCCAGGTCATGTCGGGACCTTCCTACAGCGAAAACAAACGGTACGCGTGGCGCCGCATTACATCGACGCCCGAAGCGGCGGGTCCGTCAGACCGCGAGGATGTAACCCTCGGCCTTCGTGGTGTCGGCCAGAAAATCAAGGAAACTCCGGACTGCCGGCAACAAGCCACGGCGCGACGGAAACACCGCATGGAAAATCGCCGGGCGTGGCGCCCAGCCCGGCAGGGCCTCCACCAGCAGGCCGCGCTGGAGATCGTCGCGGCACATGTAGTCGGGCAACATACACATGCCGACTCCAGCGCGCACCGCGTATTGCAAGGTCAACATGTCGTCGGCCAGGTAACGGGGTTGATGTATCAGGCTGTAGCTGGCGTCGTCCGGACCCAACAGGTGCCAGGTCGCGCGGCCGTCGATGCTGGACATCGCCACCGTGTCGAGTCCTTGCAGGTCTTTGGGACCTGCCGGCGTGCCCTGGCGCTTTAGCTGCTCCGGCCGGCAGACCAGCAGCGTCCGGCTGACGCCGAAATTCTTCACCACCATGCTGCCGCTGTCGTCCAGCGAGGGCCGTACGCGCAGTGCTAGGTCGAAGCCTTCTTCCACCAGGTCCACCACCCGATTGCTGACTCGCACGTCGACCCGCACCAGCGGATAACGCGCCATGAACAGCGGCACGATCGGCCCGATGGTGGAGTGCGCCAGCGTCACCGGGCAGGCAATGCGGATCGACCCGCGCGGTTCAGTCTGCACCTGTGCCACCGCCTGCGCTGCCGCTTGCGCCTCGTCCCGGATCGCGGCGCAATGGCGATGGTACAGATCTCCGACGGCAGTGACTGACAGCTTGCGGGTGGTGCGTTGCAACAGGCGTACGCCCAGCCGCCCTTCGAGCTCCGCCACGCGGCGCGACAGCCTGGACTTGGGCAGCCCCAATGCGCGCCCGGCGGCCGCGAAGCTTCCCTTGTCGACCACTTCGGCGAAATACAACATGTCGTTCAAATCTTCCACTTCACGCTCCATTGTCCTGTCGGCAGGACAATCTAACGCAATTTGGCGGACTTATCAAACACTCGATGCACCCCGCACAATCTAAGGGCCATTCGAATCAACCACTCTTCAAAAACCAGATCATGAAATTGCTGCACATCGACTCTTCCATCCTAGGCGCCAATTCGGTTTCGCGCCAATTGTCCAAATGCATCGCCACCGAGTGGAGCGCCCATCATCCCGGCACCGTGGTCGAGTATCTGGACCTGGTTGTGAATGGTCCGAGCCACCTGTCGGCTGACTCGATCGGTTTTCGCATCCCTCCCATTAACCCGGAACTGAGTGATGCGCAAAAGCGTGAGAACGCCATTTCTGAAGCGATGGTGAGCCAGTTCTTGGCCGCCGACGTGGTGGTG
>JANYBQ010000478.1 GCA_025360705.1 Betaproteobacteria bacterium
GGCTCGCGCGTCAGCATGTATCCCACGCCGCGCACGGTATGGATCAACGGCCCGCCGAGCTTGCGCCGCAGATGGTGAATGTGCACCTCGATCGCATTGCTGTCCACTTCCTGGCCCCAGCCATACAAGTGCTGCTCTAGCTGGGCGCGGGACAATACGCGTCCGGCAGCCAGCATGAGCGCGTGCAACAGGTTGAACTCACGCGCGTAAAGCGTTACGGGCACTCCGTCCTGATGCACCGAACGCGCCGCCGGGTCAAGGACTACGTTCTGCGCCGTCAGGCACTCTTGCGGCTGGCCATGCGCGCGGCGCACCAGTGCCCGCAGCCGGGCCGCCAGCTCGTGCAGGTCCACCGGTTTGACCACATAGTCGTCGGCGCCCGCATCCAGCCCCTTGATGCGGTCCGGCACCGCATCGCGGGCGGTCAGCAGCAGTACCGGCAAGGTGACGCCGGCCCGGCGAACAGCCGCCAGAACGTCCAGCCCGTCCTTGCGTGGCAGCCCCAGATCCAGCACGGCGGCCGCGTAGGACTCGGCCCGCAGTTCGCGCTCGGCGGCCTCGCCGTCACACACCCAGTCCACCAGGAAACCGAGCTGACGCAAGCCGGCCCGCAGGCCATCCCCCAGCAGGAGATCGTCTTCGGCCAGCAGAATGCGCATGCCTGAATTATGGGCCGGTCAAGAACACTCAATCGTTGTCGCTGTCATGGTCCGCGCCCTGGGAAGTAGTAGCCGCACCATCGAGGCCCTGGGACGGGGCGTTATGCCACTGCAACCACCAGAACGCGCTCACGGCCAGCAGCATCAGCACGGCCACGCTGCGCCAGGCGCTTCGCACACCGTCCTGCGGATTGCCCGGCTTGCGGCCCGTGACCATCGACCCGATAAGGTTCTCGTGGTGCATCCAGCTGGCCAGCAGCACACCGGCCACATGCACTGCGATGACGATCACCATCACGTTGGTGGCGCCAGCATGGAGCTGACTCAGCCAGTCGCCGCCCATATCGTTGAATATCGCCCACCCGGATGCGCTGATGACCAGCGCCAGGACGAGCAGGGCCACGATCGCCAATGCCCCTGCGGGGTTGTGCCCGGTGAAGTGCTGCGGTTGCCCGCGCAAGGTCGCACGCACGTACTGCGCCACCGCTGCGGGGCCACGCAGGAAGTCGGAGAAACGCGCGTAACGCGTGCCGACCAGGCCCCAGAGGATGCGAAAAACCACCAGTCCGGCCATCGTGTAGCCCAGCGTCACATGCAGCAGCCGCCAAGGCTCGCTCTCAGCGGTCAGGTAGGCGCCCGCAAAAGTGGCCGCCATAAGCCAGTGAAAAACGCGCACCGGCGCGTCCCAGACCAGCACCTTGGAATTGGCTGGAAAACGCACCGGCGCTTCAGCGCGGGATGCGGACGTTTCGCTCATTGAAATCTCCTTTGCCAGCCTCGGTATGGCAGGCGCTGCAGTTGGACGCACTCTTCACCGCGGGGCGCTTCCAGGTGGCTGCGGATATCTCGCCGTGCTGCCGCACGAACCACGCCGAACGTGTAATGCGATCGTCTGGCGGCGCCTCGCGTGTGCGCCGGTAGGTGCCGGCATTCGCGACAAGCCAGTCCGATAGTTGTTTGCGTGTGGCCGGGTCCAGCGAGGCATCAACGCCGAAGTGGTGTCCGAGATTGCTCGTCAGGCGCTCCCAGGAGGTCTTGGGCAACATGCCAGCTGGGTAGGTCACGTGGCATGCAGCACACTCCTGCGTATAGGCTGGCAGCACGGCCGTGCGCGATCCACGATTGCCCTCCTGGGCCCAGGTGGCCGCGGAGAGGGTCATGGCGGCCAGCACACCCCACACGACGCGTCCAATGTCAAGGCGGAAATCAGGGTGCATGGGGAATTCTCCGATGTCTGTAGGGGAATGGTGTGGCAGCGGCATCAGGGCTTGAGCGTCAGCAACCAGCTGATCACATCGGCCTTCTCGCCGGCGCTGCACTTGCGGCCTACCACGTCATTGCAGTTGCGGCGAAACCATTTCTCGACTTTGGCCGGATCGGTGAAGCGTTCCGCATTGAATGCCGGCGCCATCGGGCCGATGGCTTTTCCGGTGGATGCATGTTTGCCCACCTTGGTCGGAACCGCGCCATGGCAGGAAGAGCAACTCCACTCCTGTCCGTGGCGCGTGGTAAACAACTGTTGCCCACGCTCGGGTACCGCAGCGCTGCCGGCCTGCGCGCTATAGGCGGCAAGCAACTGGGCCGGGGTGGCCGCATGGGCCACCGCTACAAATACAAGCGCCACCGAAAACGCCGTGATCAACTGGAACACCGAGGACCGGACTGGAGGCAAGGTGATTTTTTCGGGGTACATGGCATTTCCTTGACCGCGATGGTGTACACACCGTCTTAACGTTTTCTTAACGGCCCCTTGTCCCTGCTGCGGGTGGCGAGATGCCCACCGATGTTGAATCAGAATCGACACCGGGTTGATGCATCTCAATGCCGGGCGAGGTGGCCATTGCAACAATATGCAGTTAGGCTTCTGGCCTTACATCGGGGACCAGGCAGGGGGGCCAACCCGCAAAGGATTCGTGACGGCGGCCCTCCTTCTCGCGACCATGCGTGCGGCGCTGTTGTTGTAGCTGGCTGCCGGAATCGGTCTCACCCTGTGGCGGCTAAGCCGAACCCTTGTTAGTGACTAATGACTCGGAAAGCATCGTCCAAATGAAGTTGCGGCGAGCGAACAACCCGTTCGCCGCGGCTGTCTCGGCGTGGCTCCGTGGAGAATCGGTACTCTGCCCTTACTAATGACCGGCAGTTCCCGTAAAACCAAGTTCCGCAGGGAAGCGGAGCCATCAGACCGAGTTTGTTGTGGGTGAGATCGTCGGGCTGCGAGCGCGCGGGATGGGCGTGTGGCGCGGCAGCGTACCTCATGAGGCGCTCATTTGCCACTCGCCTAAGCCGAAGTAGACAATTCTTCGATCACCGAAGCGTCCTTCCAGTGAGCGATCCGATCAGCGCTGAAGCCGTAGTCGCGCAGGATTGCCCCACTGTGTTCACCGACTTGGGGCGGCGGCAAACGAATGGACCCCTCAGCCTGCGTTTCGAAGCGAAGCGGACTTCCGACCAACCGCGTCGGACCGAGAACCTCATGCATGACGGTTTCCACCAGCCCATTGGCGAGCACCTGCGGATCGTTCATGACCTCTTCCATGGTGCTGATCGGCCCGGCCGGAATGCCCACCGCGACCAGCAGGTCTGTCCATTCCGTCTTGCCGCGCGCCTGGAATGCATCGTTCAGCGTGGCGCCCAGAAGAGCGCGATTGGACACACGCAAGTCATTGGATTTGAACCGCTCGTCGTCGGCTAGCTCCGGCTTCCCGATGCTCTGGCACAGGTCGCGCCACATCCTGGGGTTGGCCACACCGATATTGAACAGACCATCGTGCGCACGGAATGCACCGTAGGGAGCGATAACCGGATGGTCATTGCCAATCGGCACCGGCACTTGGCCCAAGCTGAGATATCGTTGTCCCTGAACGCAGAGCAGGCTGACGAGTCCACCCAGCAATGAGGTCTCCACGATCTGCCCTTGACCGGTCTTTTCGCGCTGAGTCAGCGCGGCTTGCACGCCGATGGCGGCCCACATGCCGGAGACCAGGTCGCCTAACGGAATGCCCACCCGCGTCGGTGACTCGGAGTCAGAACCAGTGATGCTCATGATTCCCGACATGCCCTGCGCGATCTGATCGACACTGCGCCAGGCAGCCCGCGGCCCCTTGCTGCCCATGCCGGTCACGCGCGCGCAAATCAGCCTGGGATTGATCTGCCGCAGATCCTCGAAACCCAGCCCCATCTCTTCCATCGCGCCAGGCTTGAAGTTCTCGACCACCACGTCGGCCTGCAGGGCCATGTCGCGGATGAGCGTCAACCCCTGGGGATCGCGGAAATTGACAGCCAGACTGCGTTTATTGCGTCCGACACTGAGGTAGTACAGGCTGATGCCTCGATCGAACGGCCCCCATGAGCGAATCAGATCGCCGCCACCGGCGGGCTCAACCTTGGCGACGTCTGCGCCGAGGTCGCCAAGAATAGTGGTGCAGAACGGCCCGGCGAGCCAACGTGTCAGGTCCAGCACCTTGACGCCGTGAAGAGGAAGAGTCATCTGTAGTCTCCGCGCCGCAACGCCGACGCATGGTTCATCGTTAAGGCTTGTCGTTCCAGCGCGAGAGCCGGCCCGAGTTGGCCGTGGACGCAATAGACCGTTCGTGCGCCCCTTGCAAGTTAGCTACGTCCTCGTCGCTCCAGACGGGCTTATTCAGGAACTGCTTGGTCGTGACGATTGAATCGGCCGAGCATGCTTCGATGGCCGAGGCGTAGCGTTTCACTGCCTCATCCAGAGCGCCGCGCTGCACGGCTTCCGTGAGGAAACCGGAACGCAGCAACTCCTCGCCTTGCAGGGGCATTGCCGTCAGCAGCAGGCGCTTAGCCACGGCTGCACCCAGCATGCGCACGATGCGACGCATACCGGCCGCATAGAGGACGACGCCCAGCCGCGCGGTCAGCATGGCAATCCGAAGGTCCGAGACGCCGATCCGCAGATCGCAGCACAGTGCCAAATCGAGCCCCCCGCCATAAGCATTGCCGTTCATGGCGCACAGCGTGGGCAGCGGCAAGGCTTCTATCCGCTCCAGCAAGGCTTCCCAGCGCGCGTCGAGACCGGCGTAAAGCAAACTCGCGTCATAGCCCGAGCAAAAGCTGCGGTCTCCGCTGCCGCAGAAGACGAGAAGATGCAGCGACTTGTCGGCTTCGACGCGGTCCAGGTACTCATGCAGGACGGCCAAATGGGTCGGCGTGATCCGGTTGTGAGCGTCGGGATCGGCAAGGGCGATCGTGGCGCATCCCCCCGCAAGCTCCAGGCGCGGCGAACCCGGCGATGCAACAGCCACGGATGTCATTGCACCTTCATGCCCGTGCGCGCGACAACCTGCTCGTCGAGCATCTTGTCTTTCTGCAGCTTGGCGGCGAATGCCGCTTGCGGCGCGCCCCCAGGCGTCGCGCCAAGCGCCAGAACGCGTGCACGTACCTCGGGGTCGGCCAGTATCGTGGCCACTACCCCGTTCAGCTTGTTGACGATTGCCATGTCCGTGCCAGCCGGCGCCATGACTCCCACCCAAGTGGAATACGTGGCGTCCGGATAGCCCAGTTCTGCCAACGTCGGCACATCCGGCAGCGTGGGCCAGCGCGTCGCGCCGGTGAGTGCCAACGGATACAAGGCGCCGGAAGTGACATGGGGCAGTGCGCCGACGAGCGAGGAGATCACTATCGGGATCTGTCCACCTAGCGCATCCTGCAACGCGGGCGCCGCACCTTTATAAGGTACGTGCACCAACTGTATCTTCGCCGCTGCCATGAACAGTTCCATGGCGATGTGCACCGGCTGGCCGTAGCCTGCGCTGCCATACGAGATCGTATTCGGCTCTCTCTTGGCTGCGGCGACGAACTGCGCCAGTGTCTTATAGGGCGAATTTTTAGGCACCACCAGGATGGAGGGGCCGTCGGAGAGTTCCACCACGGGTACGAAGTCCCGCTCCGGCTGATACCCGGCGTCCGCGTAGATCAAGGGGTTCATGTTGTGAT